>JAHFOY010000140.1 GCA_023261485.1 Planctomycetota bacterium | reverse complement strand
ATACCGAACTAACCCAACCGCTGTGACCTTCGAGCGTGCGCAAGAGTTTGCCCGTGTTTGCATTCCACACCTTGACGGTGCTGTCCCAAGAACCCGAGGCAATCATGCGACCATCGGGTGAGAAGGCAACGGAAGAGAAAGAGTCAGGTTTGTGTGCAGCAACGATACCCAGATGTACGTTTGCAGCATTGGTGCTTGATTTTATTTTGCTCATTTTATAAACAAATCATATGGAATTACAAAGTGTAGCATAGCCGCAACCAAATCACCATGTTTAGCAAAGAGGGTTGAAAGGGATTGATTGTAGGAAACTTACTAAAAAAAGTTTTTACAGGGCAATAGCTTTACTGAAATTTTTTGCATTGTATCAAAGGCAATCTTAAAATCAATGGTAAAAGATGAATTAAAAACCTTCGGAATCTTTTCGGTCTAATAAATCGCTTGACACTTTTATTCCAGATTCGTTATCATATCTTTTTGTTACAAAGCAACAAAAAGATGCTTATAAGAACACATAACTGAGGTTTTAAAGAAAGGAAGAAGTTTGAGTTCTAACGTCAAGGTTCGTTTTGCCCCAAGCCCCACAGGTTACCTCCACATTGGAGGAGCCAGGACGGCGCTCTTTAACTGGCTCTTTGCGCGGCATAATAAGGGCATTTTTCTCTTACGCATTGAAGATACCGACCAGCAACGCTCTACCGATGAGGCCACACAAGCCATCCTTGACAGCATGAAATGGCTGGGTTTAGACTGGGATGAAGGCCCGTATTTTCAAAGCCAAAGATTATCCATTTATAAACAACATGCAGAAAAATTGGTTGCACAGGGAAAGGCTTTTTACGATACCGACGAGGAAGGCCGCAAGGCCATTCGTTTTAAGATGCAGGATGGGGTAACGGAAATTAACGACCTCATCCACGGCGCCATTACCTTTGATGCATCCCTGATTGAGGACTTTGTTATACTCAAGGCAGATGGTTTCCCCACCTATAATTTTGCCTGTGTTGTGGACGATGCGGAAATGGAAATTACCCATATTATTCGGGGGGATGACCATATATCGAATACACCGAAACAGATCGCCCTTTACAATGCCTTTGGGTTTAAAATGCCTGAATTTGCCCACATTCCCATGATTCTGGGGGAAGATGGTTCACGACTAAGTAAACGTCATGGGGCAACCTCTGTTACTGAATATCGGGATAAGGGCTATTTACCTCATGCCCTGGTAAACTTCCTCGCCCTTCTGGGGTGGTCACCTGGAAACGACCAGGAAATCATATCAATCCAGGAAATGATCGAAAAGTTTACCTTAAAACGGGTAAATAAAACCAGCGCACAATTCAACAACGTAAAACTGGACTGGATGAATGGCCAATATATAAAAAACACGCCTGTTGAGCACCTGACGGCGGAAGTTAAGGCCTTTTTCGAAAAATCCGGTATCGATCTGACAAAGGCCTCTGCAGGGTGGCTTTCCAGCCTGGTGGCATTGTATCAGGAACGATTCAAGACCTTCCAGGACTTGCTCAATCAGACAACGTTCTTCTTTACCGATACTATTGAATACGATCAGGCAGCCGTGGATAAATTTCTGAAAAAGGAAGGAATCGGCGGGTTATTAAAAGAGGTGCATTCAGCCATTTCATTGATAGACAATTTTGACAAAAAACATTTGGAAGATTCCCTGCGGGCGTTAACCACAAGAGTTGGCATCGGATTTTCCAAGCTTGCACAGCCCATGAGGGTAGCCGTTACAGGTAAAAGCGTCAGCGCCGGTATTTTCGAAACGATGGAGCTTTTGGGAAAGGAAAGGACACTAAATCGCCTTGACTACTCCTCTAAACACCTGTGCGAGAAATCAGAAGCTATTAAATCAACCGTCTTATAGTTTTAAAAACTTCCTGTCAAAAACAAAAATTCTTGAATATGAACGTTAGGCTCTTTGTCGCAGTCGAAATTACCGGGGAAACCCGAAAAAAATTAACCGCATTCCAGGATAAGCTTAAAAAAGCCGATGCAGGTGTGGGCTGGGTAGCCCCTGAAAATATTCACATAACGCTAAAATTTATCGGCTATATTGATGAGGAAAAAATTGACGCAGTTATCGATATAATAAAAGACTCTGTAACTCATATAAAACCATTTGACCTTGGCTATACGGGTGTGGGCGTTTTTCCGACACCTAAAAATCCTCGTGTTATTTTTGCACAGGCGATAGATACGGCGGGAGTTTTGGCAAAAATCCACGAAAGATTGGACAACCAATTAATGGCGCTGGGCGTGGAACATGAGGATCGTAAATTCGATGCGCATCTTACTGTGGGGCGTATCAAGACGCGCAGGAATTTGACAAAACTTATGGAGAACCTTAATTCGTACAATGGGTTTAATTTTGGCTCAGAACATGTAACGCAGGTGGTACTGATGAAGAGTGACCTTTCACCGGAGGGACCCATATATACGAAGTTACATAGTGTTGATTTAGTTTAGTAAACCTTATAACTTTTTATATGGGTGAATTATGACTTCCAAACCAGAAGACGCAGACAAGGAAAAACGGCAGCAAGCGCTCGAACGTGCAATCTCGCAGATCGAGAAGCAATACGGCAAGGGAACGATCATGAAGTTGGGAGGCGAGACGAGACTGGACGTCCCTACGATCTCGACAGGGGCATTATCCCTGGATATTGCGCTCGGCGTGGGGGGTATTCCACGAGGAAGGGTTATCGAAATTTTCGGTCCTGAATCTTCGGGTAAAACCACCCTGACCCTTCATATCATTGCAAACGCCCAGAGAAGCGGCGGCATGGCAGCCTTTATTGACGCCGAACATGCCTTAGACCCCGATTATGCAAAAAAATTAGGGGTAGACCTGGACAATCTCATGGTTAACCAACCCGACACAGGTGAACAGGCGCTTGAAATTGCAGAATTACTGGTAAGGAGCAACGCTGTAGATGTAGTCGCAATCGATTCCGTTGCGGCGCTTGTCCCTCGCGCAGAGATTGAGGGAGAGATGGGTGATTCACATATGGGACTACAAGCGCGGTTAATGTCCCAAGCATTGCGCAAATTAACGGGATGTATTTCAAAATCTCAAACCAGTGTTATTTTTATAAACCAGATTCGCGAGAAGATTGGCGTTATGTACGGAGGAAATCCCGAAACAACCCCCGGCGGCAGGGCGTTGAAATTCTATTCCTCGGTACGCATCGATATCCGGAGAATCGGCAGCATTAAAGACGGTGATGTAGCGATTGGAAATAGGGTTCGTGCTACCATCGCCAAGAATAAGGTGGCAGCGCCTTTCAAAAAGGCGGAGTTTGACATCCTGTATAATACGGGCATTTCACGCGCAGGCGACATTATTGACCTCGGGGTCGAACAGCAGATTATTGACAAGTCCGGCACATGGTTTTCCTACGGTGATATCCGGCTGGGACAGGGCAGGGAAAATTCCAGGCAGTTTATCGAAGGGAAACCCGAATTGATGAAAGAAATTGAATTGTCGGTCCTTAAAAAAATAATGCCGGAGATGGTTAAAGAAAAGCCCCCTGAAAAAGCCCCGGAAAGCGGAAAGAAAAATGAACCACAGGGCGCACAGAGGGCTCAGAGAAAAGATTAACGTTTTTTGCCGATAAGGCGAATTGGGTTGTTACTGCAAATTTAAGCCGTTTACTATAATTTATGAAAACAAACGAAATACGCGATAAATTCCTGAACTTCTTCAAAAAAAAGTCTCACGAAATTTTACCAAGCGACTCACTAGTCCCGCAGAATGACCCGACGCTCCTCTTTACGGGTGCGGGTATGAATCAGTTTAAAGACATGTTTCTGGGCAAAGGAAATTTAGGCTTCAAAAAGGTAACCACCTGCCAGAAATGCCTCCGCACAGGGGATATTGACAACGTAGGGAAAACAGCCTCTCATCATACTTTTTTCGAGATGCTGGGAAACTTTTCTTTTGGAGACTACTTTAAGAAAGAAACTATTGAATGGGCATGGGAATTCCTTGTGCAAGAATTAAAAATTCCGGAAGGACGGCTGAGTGTAAGCGTTTACAAAGACGATCAGGAATCATACGACATCTGGGAAAAACATATCCGCATACCAGTCTCTAAAATTTATCGGTACGGAGAAAAGGATAATTTCTGGCCTTCGAATGCGCCGACCCACGGGCCGAACGGACCCTGCGGACCGTGTTCGGAAATATTTTTCGATCAGGGAGAAAAAGTCGGTTGCGGACGAAAAGAATGCGACCCAGCCTGTGATTGCGACCGGTTTGTGGAGATATGGAATCTGGTGTTTACCCAATACGACCGCAAAGAAGGGGGCAAGCTGGAACCGTTGCCGCATAAAAATGTTGATACGGGCATGGGATTGGAAAGAATGGCGCGCGTCATGCAGGGAGTGCAAACCAACTTCGACATTGACATTTTTAGCCCTATTATCAAATACATAGAAGAAATCACAAATGTAAAATATAACGGACAGATGGCAAATGCAGTGCTTATGCGCCGTATTGCAGACCATGTGAAGGCCTGTGTGTTTTGTATTTCAGACGGGGTACTGCCCGGCAACGAGGGACGTGGATACGTAGAAAGGCGGTTATTGAGGCGCGCCATACGGGATGGCACACAATTAGGCATAAAAGACTGTTTCTTATACAAATTGGTGCCGGTTGTAAGCGAGGTAATGCAGGAACATTATCCGGATATTAAGCAACGAAGAGAAAATATCACAAGGATTGTGAAGAGTGAAGAAGAGAAGTTCCACGAAACCCTGGAACAGGGAACCCGCATCTTAGAAGAACTCACGGAAAGTTTACAAAAAAACAAACAAAAGACACTTCCCGGACGGGAGGCTTTTAAATTGTATGATACTTATGGTTTCCCGTTAGACATGACGGAATCAATCCTCAACGAAAAAGGATATGAGGTTGACAGGGATGGTTTTGAAGAAGAGCTCAAAAAGCAGCGGTTACAGGCAAGGACGTCCTCCCAAATGACAGGGCAGGTTTTCGACACAGGCCCTCTCAGCAAGATCAAGGATATTTCAAAGGGCACAAAATTTGTTGGTTACGAAAAATCCTCCTCAGAAGGAAGGATAATCGCCATTATCCAGGGCGATCAACTTGTGGACGCGGCTGCAGCCGGCAGTGAAGTCACTGTGGTTTTAGATCAAACACCCTTCTACGGCGAATCAGGCGGACAGATTGGCGATACGGGCATTCTGGAAGCAAACGGAGTCCACGTCCAGATTAGCGACACCAGGAAAAACGATGATTTTATCCTGCATTTCGGAAAGATAACAAAAGGAGAGCTGCAGAAGGGAAATGTGGTTCATGCGAAGGTTAACGACCAGCGAAGGAACGCTATACGGAGGAACCATTCGGCAACCCATATTCTCCATTATGCATTGCGAAGGGTAATCGGACAGCATGCCGAACAGGCAGGCTCACTGGTTTCACCAGATCGTTTGCGTTTTGATTTTCACCACTTCTCCGGTTTGACAAAAGAGGAAATAACCCGTATCGAGGACCTGGCCAACGAAAAAATCCTTGAAAATGCGCCTGTATGTTCCAAAGAATCGACCCTCCAGGAGGCAAGGAATGCCGGCGCTATGGCCCTGTTTGGCGAAAAATACGGAGAAACAGTCCGTGTGGTCACACTGGGTGATTTCAGCAAGGAACTGTGCGGCGGAACGCATGTAAATAATTCCGGGGAAATTGGATTATTCAAAATCATAGCGGAATCTTCTGTTGCTGCCGGAATCAGGCGCATCGAAGCCATAACCGGCATGGCTGCATTAAACAGAAGCAGAGAAAAAGAAACGATTCTCCAGGAGATATGCGACACCCTGAATTCCCATGAAGATAAACTGATTACGAAAACTCAGGAAATTTTAAACGAACTAAAAAATTTACAAAAAGAACTCCACAAGGTAAAACAAAAAGAATTGAGCGGCAAGGTTGGCTCTTTCATTGAGGGCGCCAAAGTGGTTTCAGGAGTAAAGATTATCACCAAAAAATTAGACGAAGCAACCGCAGACGACTTAAGGAAAACGATAGACGTGTTAATGAAATCCGGCGATGAACTCGCCGTAGTTTTAGGGACTTCACAAAACGGCAGGGTAACGATAATTGCCGCCTTGAGTCCCAGTCTGGTCAAGCGTGGTTTGCACGCCGGAAACATCTCCAAAGAAATTGCAAAGGTTGTCGGAGGCGGAGGAGGCGGCAGGCCTGACATGGCACAGGCAGGAGGCCAATGGGCAGATAAACTGGACGAGGCCCTTCGTTTTGCTACTGAATTGTTAAGCGAAAAAATATTACAGGGTAAGTAGTTAATACACAGCGGGTCTTTATCAAAGAATGTAACAAAACCATATAAAAGGACAATTGAGTAATCGTTTTTACGTAATTGATTCCTGAGTTTTTACTTGACAATAATGGCATTGATATATAAAATTTTCTGTTTGAAAGTAGCGTTTATAAAATATTTTACGATGAAGTACCGGGAAGTATGCAATAAATGCCTCCTTCTTTCTTTATCTTCCCTGTGCTTCTTTTTTTTATGAATTTTTTATTGAGGTGATACATGCCCAATCCAAAGAGAAGGTTTTCGAATTCAAGAACCCGTAAAAGACGCACACACGATAAACTTACACCTCCTATTATTCCCCTTGCCGAAAACATTGGGAAAGGGGCTGGCGTCCGCTCGAAACTGTATATTTGTTCACATTGCAAACAGGTAAATCAACCCCACACTGTTTGCCATAACTGCGGCTATTACCGAGGTAAACAGGTTATCACTGTTGAAAGGTGAGTTTATGAGAGTTGCGGTAGACGCAATGGGTGGAGATAAGGCTCCGCACGAAATCGTCAAGGGATCGGTTCTGGCGGCTCGACAGTTTCAAAATGATGAAATTGTATTGGTCGGCGATGAAAAGGCGATACAAGACGAACTGAACTCTCACGGGAATCCCCCGAAGAACATTACGATTTATCATGCGCCTCAGGTGGTTGGGATGGACGACCCTGCAACCTACTCAATACGCCAGAAAATCAATTCTTCAATCACACGCAGTGTTGAACTGGTGGCAAAAGGAGAGGCGACTGCGGTGGTAAGTGCGGGCCATACAGGAGCTGCGGTAGCTGCGTCAACATTGCATTTACGAACACTGAAAGGGGTACGGCGTCCAGGTATTGCCGTTGCTATTCCCACACGGCACGGAGTATGTTTGATTATTGACGTCGGAGCAAACATTGCCTGCA
>JAHFOY010000139.1 GCA_023261485.1 Planctomycetota bacterium | reverse complement strand
GTAGATTACAGTAAAGGTATTTTCTATAAAACCAACATTACGCCTGTTCTTTGTGTCGTCCATGATAGAAGCTGTTTCGATGAAGTCGGAGTTTTTGACGAATCTCTCCCTGTTCTTGAAGATTGGGATCTGTGGATCCGTATGGCTGAGAAATATGATTTTTGTCACATAAAAGATGTAACGTGCGAATTTAGCTGGAGAGTGGACAGAACTACGACCACCAGCAGCAAACAGGATGAATTTGCAAGGGTTCGAGAACTGATTTATAAAAAGTATTATAATCAGTTTCAAGCAGCGCTTATGCAAACATCTGCTGTTACTCAGAAACCAGTTTCTATAATCATTCTGACCTGGAATGCCTTAGACTGTACCCAAAAGTGTGTTCATTCAATCCAAAATCATACACGCTATCCACATGAGATTATCTTCATAGACAATGCATCAAATGACGGTACCGTTGAATACCTCCGTAACTTGGTTCGAGAGTGTCCAAATTACAAACTCATCGAAAATCAAGAAAATAAGGGCTTTGCAGCAGGTAATAATCAGGGAGTAGCTGCGGCCAGCGGCGAGTACGTGATGTTACTCAATAACGATGTGTTGGTTTCTGACAATTGGTTGAACGGTCTAGTGGAAAGTCTGGAAATAGATAAAAACATTGGCATGGTGGGTCCTATCACAAACTCTATCAGCGGCAGACAACAGGTAGTATCCATTCCATATGGTGATGAAAAAGGATTCCATGAATTTGCACAGGGAATAAGAAGAACATACAAAGGAAGGTTAACCCCCCGAAACCGTATCGCCGGTTTTGCAGTACTGATGAAAAAGGCACTTTACGAGGAAGTAGGCGGGTTGGATGAATCCTTTGGAACGGGAAATTACGAAGATGATGACTTATGTTTAAAGGTTCGGGGAAAAGGATATGCAATTATGGTAGATGAAGGCGTATTCATTCACCACCATAGAAGCCAAACTTTTATTGAAAATAAAATTGATTATCATAACAATTTATCCACCAATGGCTCTAAATTTAAGGGAAAATGGCCTAACGTTGACTACGAACAATTGCTTGAGTTACATGGAAGTTTGGTTGATACCAACGCTGCCCTTTGTACAAGAGGCAAACAGGCGATAGAATCAGGGAATATCAATGAGGCTATCGAAATATATTCAAAGGTGTTACAAACGAATCCCATCGATGATACTGCCTTGTGCGGACTGGCTATTGCCTTTCAAATAGATGGAAAAATGGATAAAACCATTGATGCATACAAAAAGGCTTTGAAGGCTAATCCATCATTCTTTGATGCCTACTATAATCTTGCCATAGTATACGCAAATAACAACCAAGTAGACGATGCCATCGCCCATCTTAACAAAGCAATCAATTTAAATGACAGCGATGCCTCTATACATAATAATCTGGGAGTATTATATTTCAAAAAGAATATGTACAACGATGCAGCGAATTGTTTTGAAAGGGCATTACAAATAGATGCTCATTACAAAGAGGCCCAGCAAAATCTCGAAAAAGTATCCGGGGTATTAGAAAAAACATAATTTTATGTCAAACAAGGAATGTGTATCTGTGGCTAAACGCCTCACATGACAGCTTCCTTTTAGCATTCACTATACTCAATGTTACTCTTTTATTTTTTTGTTCTATAGAAAGATTGAATCGCTATGAAAAAGGCATTAATTACCGGCATTACAGGACAAGACGGATCTTATCTTGCAGAATTCCTGCTGTCAAAAGGCTATGAAGTTCATGGTCTTATACGTCGCTCAAGTTCTTTCAATACCGAAAGGATTGACCATCTATATTTAGACCCTCATAATCCGAACGTTCAGCTTTTTCTCCATCATGGGGATCTCTCAGATTCAGGCCAGGTCACCAATCTTATTTATAACATTCAGCCTGATGAAATCTATCATTTAGCAGCCCAAAGCCACGTGCGGGTTAGCTTTGATATGCCCGAATTTACTGGAGATATTACCGGTTTGGGAACTACGAGGATGTTGGAGGCTATCAGAAGAAGCGGTATTAAGACCAGATTTTATCAAGCTAGCAGCAGCGAAATGTTTGGAGATTCTCCTGCGCCTCAAAATGAAGAAACGCCTTTCAGACCCAGAAGCCCTTACGCAGCAGCAAAAGTATATGCTTATTGGATGGCCGTTAACTATAGAGATGGATATAACATATTCGCTTGCAATGGAATTCTTTTCAATCACGAATCGCCAAGAAGAGGTGAAACATTTGTAACGAGAAAAATAACACGGGCAATTGCAAATATACTTGGCGGAAAGCAGCAGAAACTATACCTTGGAAACCTGGAGGCAAAAAGAGATTGGGGGTTTGCACCAGAGTATGTGATGTGTCAATGGTTAATGCTCCAACAAGATAGGCCCGAAGATTATGTAATTGGTACCGGAGAGTGCCATACGGTGAGAGAATTCCTGGAGCTTGCCTTCAACTATATTGGGATTGAAATAGAATGGAAAGGCAAAGGAATTCACCAAAAAGGCATAATAAAATCTTTATCCTGTCGCCATCAATATCCAACATTTGATAAAAAAGAGGGAGAAGTTCTTATAGAAGTGGACCCCAAGTATTTCAGGCCTACGGAAGTAGATTTTTTACTGGCAGATGCTAAAAAGGCAAAGGTAAAATTGGGCTGGAAACCAAAAATTGTATTTAAAGAACTAGTCAAAATAATGATTGATTCCGATATGGAATTAATAGGTCTAAAGCCCAAGGGAGAAGGCAAAAATATTATACGTAAAAAAGGTATTACCTGGATAAATAGTAAGATTTAGTTCATAGTGAGGGTTTATTATATCATGAGCTTTTGGAATACAAGAAGAATTCTCGTAACAGGAGGAGCAGGGTTTCTTGGCTCTTTTGTCGTAGAAAAATTGAAGGAAAAAGGCTGTAAAGACATATCTGTTCCTCGAAGTAAAGATTATGATCTGGTGGATAACGATGCGTGCAAAAGGGTTTATCAGGAAGCAAAACCTGACATTGTAATTCATTTAGCGGCAAAAGTCGGCGGAATTGGGGCTAACAGGAATAATCCCGGAAAGTTCTTTTATGATAATGCTATGATGGGCATCCAAATGATGGAACAAGGAAGATTGTTTGGAATTGAGAAATTTGTTGCATTGGGGACAATTTGTGCTTATCCAAAATTTACCCCCGTGCCGTTTAAAGAAGTAAATTTGTGGGATGGCTACCCGGAAGAAACCAATGCCCCCTATGGTTTGGCAAAAAAAATGCTTTTGGTACAAGCACAAGCGTACAAACAACAATACGATTTTAATGCTATTTATCTTTTACCCGTGAATCTTTACGGTCCGATGGATAATTTTGATTTAGAAACTTCACACGTTATTCCCGCAATTATCCGGAAATGTCTGGAATCTCATAGTTCCAAAAATGAAGCTGAGAGTAAAATAAATTCTGCTCAAATGGCAATTTCTGAATCACAATCTTGTATAACCATCTGGGGAACAGGTAATCCTACGCGTGAATTTCTTTATGTTGAGGATGCCGCAGAAGGGATTATTCTTGCAACTGAAAAATACAATAAAACCGAACCAGTGAATCTCGGCTCCGGTTTTGAAATTTCTATAAAAGAATTGGTGAAATTAATTGTCAAACTAACAAATTTCAAAGGGAAAATTGTCTGGGACACCTCAAAACCTGACGGCCAGCCAAGAAGAAGACTAGATACGACAAAGGCAGAAAAGGAATTTGGATTTAAGGCAAGGACGAGTCTTGAAGAAGGGCTAATGCAAACAATTGAGTGGTATATGAAAAAAATGTAATGATTGCATGTCTAAGGAATATATAATGTCCCGCATACTGTTTAAATATTCAATGAAATAAGACACAAGAACGTCTAATATTTAAACATCAGAAACATTCAAAATCTTTCCCATTAAGAGTAATTCCCCTTCCCTATAAATATGGACTCAGAGGTTTCAGAAAAATAATGCATTGGGAACGCTTATTGTAATGAATATCCTCAATACCCGAAACCATGGAAGCAGAAGTTATGTGATAAGACACCCCCCTATGCCCTCTTTGGTTCATTTTCAGACCAATTTAATAAACACAAAAAATATAGGTTCGTTTTGGTATTGATATTGCGTTATTGTGAATAAATGCGATAGAAAGGCCATAAACGTTATTTTAGTGTCCTTAATGTTATGCCGATACCACGATTTACTTGATACAGCGACTCGAATAGGTAAGGTGTACTTGGTTCCGGATCGTTTCTCCTTGATTTTAATTATATTAAGCATACACAATTTTTGAACATGACGCTCACAAATTCAGATTCCGAATGTAGTTTAAGAACATATTACTCTTCATTGAAAGAACAGATTAAAAGGATTAGAGACCATCTTATTAGGATGGGTAAAATGCCTGTTCCTAAATACAGACCTCGTATCTTTGTCGCTGTGCATCATGTTAACTGGGAAAAACATGGATTAGTAGATGGATGGGCAGAGATTGCTGATGTTATCCATTATGACTGGGGAAATTCCTTTGATCAATATGCTCCAAACTGGCATCACAGAGGGAAACCCGATTTCAATAATGAATTAATACGGCAAGTTGAATCAGCCCACCGTGAGAAACCAATAGATCTCTTTTTTTCTTACCTCTCGGGAAGATGGGTCTATCCAGAAACGATACAGACTATCAGTAAAATGCATCTGATAACAGTCAATATTAGCCTTGATGACACGGTAAAATTCTGGGGATTTCGGGAACCAAGCGGTCTCTCTGGAAATGCTGAAATTGCGCCTGAATTTGATTTTTGCATTACCTGCCAATCCGGAGAAGATGTTCAAAAATATGATACAGTTGGCGCTCGGGCACTATTTCTTCCACCGGGAACCAATCCTCATACATTTTCCCCTTTACCTGTATCAAGGGATATTACTGTTTCATTCGTCGGTCAATGTTATGGTATAAGGCCCCGCATGATTACCTGGTTAATAAATCATGGTATCTCAGTCCAAACATTCGGTAAAGGGTGGCCTTCAGCCGAACTATCACACCCGGAAATGAACGCAATCTATTCCCGTTCGCTTATAAATCTTGGCTTCGGCTATATAGGAGACTCACAGGTAACGGGGTTAAAAGGGAGAGATTTTGAAGTCCCCCTGATGGGAGGACTTTATTTGACAACGTATAATCAAGACCTGGAAAACTGTTTTATCATCGGTAAAGAGATTGACTGCTACCGGAATGAACAGGAATTGCTTTCAAAACTACACTATTACACAGCGCACCCGGATATTGCCATAAATATTGGAACAGCGGGAAGAAATCGGTGTTTAAGCGAACATACATGGATTCATAAATTTAAAACCATTCTTTCCATTGCCGGTCTTTCAAATTAAAAATGAGACAAAACACTCATTCTTTATAGAGAATGTAAGAAATATATGCCAACACCTATAGCTCAAAAACATTTCGACGAAGCAGAACTTTTTATTGGAAACGGACTTTTCAAAGAAGCTATTGAAGCTTATAAAAAGGCTGCAGAAGCTGATCCCAATTTCATCAGCGCTTACTATAATCTCGCTTTAATATATTACCAAAATCAATGTTTCGATAGCGCCATTGTCAATCTGAAAAAGGTGATTGAATTAGATCCCAGTGATGCGTCGGCTTTTAATAATTTAGGTGTCTTGTATTTCACAATCAACGTGTTTAACGAAGCAAAAAAATATTTCGAAAAGTCCTTATCAATTGAACCGGATTACAAGGAAGCCAGAAACAACCTGGAAAAAGTTCAGCAAAAATTACGGATGATACAAACACAATTTTTTCTCAAACAACCCAATGTGACGAGTTATAACAAAAAATGTTTAAAAGTTGGTTTTGTAAGTATTTGGTTTGAACGCGGGCAATCTTATGTGACCAAAACCCTGCGGGACGTTATTGCGAAAAACCATGAGACCTTTGTTTTCGCCCGTACGGGGGGTGTTTATGGTCAACCAAAATTAGATACCAACGGATACTGGAATGTCCCCAATCTAACCACCTATCCAAATTATCAAATCCCCCCAGACGTGCTTATCAAATGGATACAAGGCAATAACCTTGATATGATCATATTTAACGAAGAATATGACTGGAATATGGTTATGGCGGCAAAATCCACAGGAACAAAGATATTAACCTATCTTGATTATTATAAGGAAGATTGGAAACCTTACATGAGTCTGTACGATGCCGTGTTATGTTCGACAAAAAGGACCTTCAATCTGGTTAACGATATTTGTAAAGCCCATTATATTGGCTGGGGTGTTGATACAGAACTTTTTAAACCGAACGATAACGGAAATGGAAAATACATATTTTTCCATAATGCCGGATGGTTGGGAATAAATTACCGCAAAATGACGCCGGCTGTTATACTCGCCTTTGACGCCTTATCACATCATCTGCCTGAGGTAACCCTCTTTGTCCATGCTCAGACCGAATTGGAAAAACTTCCTTCGGAAGTGATAACTATCGTGAATAATAACCCACGCATAACCTATCATGTCGAAACTGTTCCGGCGCCTGGTCTTTATCATAAAGGCCGTATCCTTGTTTTTCCTTCCAAACTGGAAGGGCTGGGGCTACCCTTGCTGGAGGGAATGTCCTGCGGGCTTCCAGCAATTGCCACTGATGCACCGCCTATGAACGAATTCGTCCGTGATGGTTATAATGGCCTTCTGGTCAAAGTTGCCAAAAGGCTCACCAGAGGGGATGGCATCTCCTTTCCGGAGGAAATTGTGGACGTAAATGATCTGGCTTTTAGGATGCATTTTCTTGCTAAAAACCCTGAGTTAGTGCACACAATGCAGCAAAATGCAAGGAACAGTATTGATAACTACAGTGAGTTGAGTAAGAGAGTAAATGAAGTAATAAATAGTATTCAGTCCAAACATCAGGATGTCTGCGTAAAAAACGCATCGGAAACAAATATTTCTGCCGGTTATACAGCACTTAAAAATGAAAATATTATATGTCAATGTAATTGAATGCAATGCAGGATGGGGAGCGGAGTTTTTTGTAGATAAGGGATTCCATAATCTTGGACATACCACCCACTGTATTGATTACCGAAAACATCGGAATAAACTACACAGTTTATTCCGTGAATTGCCGGAACACGATGTTTTTCTACTGCAAAGAGGCGATGATTTCCCTATCGACCTGATTGAGGCAGTTCAGGTTCCCAGATTTTTTTGGGCAAGTGAACTTGTGAGCCGCTGCAGGGATCAGGA
>JAHFOY010000138.1 GCA_023261485.1 Planctomycetota bacterium | reverse complement strand
AAATATTTATTTTAGATGCGCGGAATGCAGGAAAAACTCCTCCTAAAAATCCCATAATGACGGAGAAGATTAAGGATTTGTAAACGATCTCACTCGTTAGGGTAAATGAAAAGGCAAGTTCAGAAAATGTCTGCCAGTTAACGGTAGAGATAGTAAAAAACTGCATGAAAGAGGCGAAGAAAAGTCCTATGAATCCGCCGATGATGCTCATCAGCATTGATTCTACCAGAAAAGCGAAGAGGATATTCCTGCGCTGAAACCCGAGCGCCCGCAATGTGCCGATTTCACTGGTGCGGTTTGCCACTGCGGCGTACATGGTAATCGTTGCCCCGATCATTGCGCCGATGGAGAATATCATGGTCAGAGACATTCCCAGTATCCTGAGAAATTTGGTCATCATTTCCGATTGGTCAGCATAATATTGTATTTCACGTCTGGCCTCAAGCGTCAATCGCGGGTCGCTTTCGATTCTTTCCTTGAGTATTTCGAAATCAGAAGCATCACACAGTTTGAAAGTAATGGATGAATACACCGGCCTGCGGAATGACTGCATGAATTGGTCAACATCGCCCCATATTTCTGAATTGAATCCGGTACTTCCCGCACGAAAGATACCTACCACGGTCCAGTCCCTCATAGCAAAGCGGAGTTTTTCTCCAATACCGCATCCCCTGAATCTTTTTGTAATATTTTCCCCGGTGATAACTTCGGAAGAACCTGCTTTCGGCATTCTGCCTTCAATGAGTTCTACCTGTGGACGCAAAAGGAGCGATTGTTCGTTGATTCCTCTTATTGTGACGTTGGAAGGTTTCTCGCTCCGCCTTTTTGGTAAGTTTATTATAACCACCATTTCTTTGGCGACCAGTTTTCGGCCGTTTTGTCCGATTGCTATTTCAGGCTGGGTTTCGGCGATGGATGCCTGGTATCTGTCTATCCCGCTTTGCACCTCGGTAGTTGAGGCGCGCCGAATAACTATTACATTATCGTATGAGCCGGTATCCACAAGGGTTTTACGGAGTCCTGCTGCAAGCATGAGAATGGTAGCAAAGACGAAAACAACGAGCGCCATGCCGGAAGCCGTCAGGGTTGTTGTAAGCCTTCTCGTCAGTAGATTGCGGAAACTATATGACAAGGGTATCTTCATTTATCCTATTCTCCTCAAACCTTCGGCAATCCGAATATTTACAGCACGCCATGTTGGAAAGGCTGCCGCTATCAGGCCTACGAGGAACGAGGCTGCTATGTCAAGAAAGATAGTTATCGTTGATACGCTGAATACCGGAAAGAAATTACCCATGGTATTTCCAAAATACCTTGCAGCGGGGAAGGTGAGGACGATACCGAGTACACAGCCAGTTAATGTGATAACAAGAGACTCGCCGAGGATAAGTACGGCAATATGCCAGCCACCAAACCCGAGTGTTTTCATAATGGCATATTCCCCTATTCTCTCACGTGCAGTCATGGCCATGGTATTGGCTACTACTGCCATGATGATAATAATTACCATAAAAGAAACCAGTTGAACTACCGTGACGATAGCTTCGGTCATGGTAACAAAACTCATTTGAAATGCCTTTTCGGTTTCGGTAAGGGTTTCGGCAAGTGAGTTTTTAAACGTATTGTCTATTGCCTCAGATATCTCAGCGGCCTGGCCAGGATTGTCTATTCCAATGATGTAGACGCCTGTCTGGTCGGCTCGCCTCGGCGTGGTCTTTTTCAGACGTTCGTTGAGATAGTTCCAGTGAAAGAATAATTGTGTTTCATCCGCACTCTTTTCAGCGCCGTAGTATATACCCCGAAGGACAAAGTCCCATGTGCCGGGGAAGATGGTTCCTTTTAAGGATATAGTATCACCAACCTTCCACTGGAATCGCTCTGCTACCTTACGCCCGACAATGGCTGACTTGCGGTCACGGAGAAATGCCGTTTTCTGGTCTTCGGGTAGTAGATATTCCGGATATAGCTCCAAAAACGTTTTTGGCTCAATGGCAAAGTTCGGGATAAAGTTTTTTTCCGATATATAAGTACCATTAAACCATATAGCATACGAAACGTTTTTTACTCCCGGCACTTGCCTGATCTTTTCCTTGTAAGAAAGAGGGAGAGAGAAGACAAGAGAAATTGAATTTCTGGTGATAAGGCGGGTCGAAGAAGATGCCTCGACACCCGAATACCATGCGTTAACCAGTGTCCTCAGTATGCCAAACGCCAGAATTGCAATGGTTATGCCAAGAATGGTTAGAAAGGTGCGCAGCTTGTGGCGCAGTGCATTTCGGAAGATGAGTTTAAGGATGTGCATTTAAAATGCCCTTTTCGAGCTTTCTGATAGTATGCGCCTTTTCCGCTGCATGAGGGTCGTGAGTAACCATGATAATCGTTTTGCCAAATTCCTGATTTAACCGGGCGATAAGTCCCAATATATCCTCTGCAGAGACCCTGTCGAGATCGCCGGTCGGTTCATCCGCTACCAGCAGGGTTGGATCGGTTACAATCGCGCGGGCTATGGCAACGCGCTGCTGCTGGCCACCAGACAATTGCGAGGGATAATGATCCATCCGGTCAGCCAGGCCAACCATCTGGAGAGCCATCTCCACATGCTCTCGCCTTTCCTTTCTTGAAAGCCAGGTTAAAAGGAGCGGGAGTTCCACATTTTCGAATGCCGTGAGTACGGGGATCAGGTTGTAAAACTGGAAGATGAATCCCACATGGACAGCCCGCCAGTGGGCAAGTTCGGTTTCTGTCATCGAGGTAATGTCCAGCCCGCCAACCATTATAGTGCCGGTATCCGTCTTGTCTATGCCTGCGATGAGATTTAACAAGGTGCTCTTGCCCGACCCGGAAGGCCCCATTAATGCGAGAAACTCGCCTTCCGGTATATCGAAATTGATATTCTCCAGCACCGGTATGGTCTGAATTCCACGTAGGTACGATTTTGAGAGATTTTTTATTTCGACAATTGGTTGTTTTGTGTCCGTCATTGCCTATTTCTCTTTGACCTTAATTCTCATACCGTCCCTGAGATTTTTTGGCGGACTCACTACTACTTTGTCCCCTGATTTGACGCCGTCCAATACCTCTATCATGTCACCAATCTGTGTGCCTGTAGTTAAAGGGGTTTTGTATGTATGATTTTCTTTTATAACAAATACAAAGTTGGCATTGTTGTGCATCAAGATTGCATTACCGTTCAAGGCAATCTTAGGTTTTTGCTCTTCCACAGTAACGGGTTTTTCAAGAAAGGCGACCTTGGCGCTCATCTCAGGGAGGACGCGAGGGTCTTTGTCCAGAAATTTAACCTTTATCAGAACCGATGCCTTGCTGCGGTCAGCCGTGGGAACGATCATATGCACCATACCGCGGAAACGAGTTTCAGGAAGGGCATCCAGTTGTATTTCACACGGTTGGCCTATTTTTACCTTTTGCAAATTTGATTCTGAAACATCTGCCTCCACAAGAAGAGAGTCCATATCGGCAATGGTTACGACAGCGGCTCTGGCAGTGGCGGCAGCCCCCAGCGGTGCAACGATGTCGCCAACGTCGGCATTTTTGGTTAGCACAACCGCATCAAAGGGCGCACGGATGAAAGTATACCTCAAAGAAATTCTGGCAAAATGCAATGCTGCCTTATAAGCATTTATGGCTGATTCTGCTCCGGCCACCGCAGCCTTTGCCCTTTTATAACGAGCCTCGGCAATGTCGAGTTCGGATCGCGGCACGACACCTTGCGATAGAAGTTCTTTTTGACGGTTATAATGCAATGTGGCGTCATTCATTTCTGCCTTTGCCATATCTAAACTGAACATAGCATTGTCCAGGTTTGCTATTGCCTGATCACGTGCAGCCGCCGCATCTTCACCTTCCAGCTTGGCAATCACCTGCCCTTTCTTTACCCTGTTTCCTTCTTCTACCCCCAGCCATTCAAGCCTGCCGGTTATCTTGGATGCGACCGATGCCTTGCGCTGTGCAACAACGTAACCGCTGGCGTTTAACAGGGTAAACATCTGGGAAGGGTAAATTTGTGAAACAGTTGCTACCTTTACCTCTGCGACGGGATTAAAAACTATTCGATACAGAATGAAACCCATTATGAGAGCGAATATAACGGCAGCTATCTTTAAAAACAACTTCCTGCGCACGCGGCGATACTGGACAGCATCAGACTTTTCTATTTTTAATTTTGATATATCTTTATTTATCACGATTCATTCCTTTGACGTTCTATTCTCTTTTAAGGTACGATGTTTAGGGATTCTAAATATACTTGATACCTAATATTTTTGCCATAAATTATTTCGTCTGCGCCAATATGATTTGCGGTTCATTGATTTACTGGGAATAGAGAGGTTTGTTCTTGCTTAAGAGAACATTTGATAGTGGATTGGAAGGGGGTAATTGACGTTTTTTGTATCTGAATCTCACTCTTTTCCATTAAGGAAGAGAGAAAAATGAATCTCCATTTTTCAGAGTAGGTTCATTTTCGTAAAGGCATTCCTTGCTTCTCCAACAAACTTGCGCACAAGATAAGGGTCTTTTCTGCCATCGGGTGATTCAACGCCTGTGTGTACATCAACACCTGCCGGACGAACATATTGAATGGCCTCACGAACATTATCGGGACAAAGACCCCCGGCAAGGATTACCGGTTTGGGGGAAATGGATACCAGTCTCCTGCTTATATCCCAGTTATGCATCTTTCCCGTCGCTCCGCACGCCCCTGTCTCAGGATCATAGGTGTCTGTAATAAACGCATCGGCATACGGACAATGGTCTGAGAGCTGCGATTCCAGTTCAGAAAGGTTGTTATCTTTCACGATAAGGCTTTTAATGATAAATAGCCCGGAATCCAATTTCCGCAGGTTTGCCAGTTCATCCGGTGAAACGTCGCCGTGAAGCTGAACCATGCGAGCTCCAAGTTGATGGCAGAAAGCAAAAATCTCTTTTGCCATTTTAAGGTAGGTTATTAAAACGCTGTAGTGTGGCGGTTTCAAGGAACGGATTATCATTCCTGCCTTTTCCTCAGAAATGTCCTCTTTGTGGACTGGGAGTCTTAAGGGGAATCCCAGGTAGTCCACTCCCGATACAACAAGCATCCGGGCTTCGGCATCGTCAATGATGCCGGCTACCTGTATCAACTCTTCTGATAGAGAAATTTTCATGTTTTACGTTGTTTTCTCAGTATGTGTTCTCCGTGTCCTAGGTGGTAAACTATTATGAATTTAGAATCCTATCTGTGTAATCTGCGGAATCTGTGGTTTCGATGGTTAGATTATGCCCATATCCCGGGTATGGGTTGATCACAATCTTTGCACTTGTTATCTTTCAGATGGTTTTCTAATATCGAGAAGCCCGCCCGCCTGATTACGATGTTCTTGCAGTGCGGGCAGTAGGTATTTTCACCTTCATGACCAGGTACATTACCAACGTAAGGGAAATGAAGTCCCGTATCAAGGGCAACTTTTCTGGCCATTTCCAGGGTTTTTACCGGCGTTGGCGGCAGGTTTTTTATCTTATAGGTTGGATGAAAACGGGTAAAATGGATGGGGACGTCCGTTCCGAGACTTTCCTTAATCCATGCGCACATCTCCTTAAATTCCTTTTCGCTGTCGTTGAGTGTGGGTATCACGAGCATAACAATCTCAAACCACATCCCAATCTTCTTTAAGGTCGTCAAGGTATTTAAAACGGGTTTCAGTTCGCCTGTGCAGGTTTCCTGATAAAATTTTTCCGTAAAACCTTTTAAGTCAATCTTCACAGCGCTGAGGTGTTGGCAGAGTTCTGTTAAGGGTTTTTCCTGGATATAACCATTCGATATCATAATGCTCTTCAATCCGTGTTCATTGCCTAATCGGGCAGTATCGAACATATATTCATAAAACACCACAGGCTCAGAATACGTATAGGCTATTGTTTTACTGCCGCTCATTTTGGCATCTTTTACCACGTCCTCAGGTTTCAGGAGAATGCTTTCAACCTGTTCTGGCCTATATTGCGAAATCTGCCAGTTCTGGCAGAATTTGCATTCGACGTTACATCCCGCAGTTGCCAGGGAATATGCCTTTGTGCCAGGTAAAAAGTGGAACATGGGTTTTTTCTCGACGGGGTCGACATTCATGGCGCAGACACGTGAATGCACCAGGGTGTAATAAGTGCCGCCGCGATTCTCCCGCACGCCGCAGTAACCGCGTTCCATATCGGCAATGGTGCATTTCCGGGGACAGAGTTCGCATTCCACCCGGAGGTCTTCCAGTTTCTTGTAATGCATGGCCTCCTTCACAGGAAACCCTTGATTAATACCTTTCAATGATTCAGGGGTATAGACGTCTTCTGCCCATGCTCGAAAGTTATTTCCAAGACAGAGACTGCACGCCCCAAACGCACCTGCTTTTAATAACAACCTTCTGGTAATCATAAAACACCTCAATAGTAATCTACTTTCGCCACCAAGCCACCAAGGCACAAAGAAAAACACTTAGTGTCTTTGAGACTTTGTGGCAATATTAAAATCCCCTCTTCCAAAATTATATTGCCATTGC
This sequence comes from Planctomycetota bacterium, assembly GCA_023261485.1. Classification (GTDB taxonomy): domain Bacteria; phylum Planctomycetota; class Brocadiia; order Brocadiales; family Brocadiaceae; genus Wunengus. The sequence continues at coordinate 845 of JAHFOY010000138.1, read as the reverse complement.
ATCAGCAAGTCAAGGAATGCAGAACTTGATATTTTTCTCCTATATTTTATCTTAGGTATTTATGGCTGATTTTACGGTGACTTTTTCTAACTAATTTGGTAGACTGCTGGCAGGATAAACCTCAGAGATTGATGAAAAAGTAATCTACAATTTAAACGTAAAGACAAATCGTAAAATTGGCACATTCAACATTGAAGTCCAACACTTGGGAAAGAAGGTCAGTTTACTACCCAATTAATATGCTTCGGATTATTTGTATCTGGGTTAATAATACAAATATCCAAGATTATCAAAAATAAGAAGTCTCTATAGTTGTAATGAGCGTTGGTAAGTATTTTCTGGGAAATGCAAACGAAGAAAAAAAAGATGATGCTGTTTATATAACATGACTTCTGAACCTTTGAAGTTTATTGCGGATGCCATGCTTGGCAGGCTTGCACGGTGGCTGCGCATACTCGGATATGATGTGATATACGAATCTTCCATCTCCGATAACGACCTTATTGCGAGGGCTATCCGCGACCACCGTATTATATTAACCATGGACAGGAAGCTAACCGAACGTGAATCGGCAAAGAATTCCCTGCTTATCAAGAGCCCTTCTTATAAAGAACAACTCAAACAGGTTATTACCCGCTACAATATCGATTACAAGACAGGGATTTTTACACGATGTCTGGTTTGTAATATATTATTGGGTCGTGTTGAAAAAGAAAAAATAAAAGATAAAGTGCCACCGTATGTTTATTCGACACAGGATGAATTTGATATTTGCCGGCAATGCGGTCGTATTTACTGGCCAGGCACCCACAGGGTAAAAATGCTTTGGATGCTTGATGAAATAA
>JAHFOY010000137.1 GCA_023261485.1 Planctomycetota bacterium | reverse complement strand
ATTGCACTCCTTGAGACCTATCAGCAAAAAAACGGATCCGTTATAATTCCGGATGTCCTTCAGCCTTATATGGGTGGAATTAAGGTTATTGCCAAGTAGAGACAGGTTTCAAACCTGTCTATATAGCAACAGCGTTTATTTTAAGGTGTAGCTCTTCCCAAACATCTCTAAGCCGAACCACTTCCCTTCAGAACCAATCAATAATCTGCCTTTACCGGTAATGAACAGGAATATTATCAGCAAAGGGAACACTATCGGAAGCGCTATAGCGAAGATGGACAATGTCACGAAAACCACGGGTACTGACGCTACCAGCATGACTGCCAGGAGTGGGAAAACAAGCATGCACACAATAACAAGGATGCCGAATGCAAATATGAGTACGGGTGGTAAAATAGCAATTGAAAAAATACCCCAAAATCCTTTACCGAATACCCCGGAAATCCTTTTTCCGTACAATATCACTCCACCGCCCAAATCTTCCTGAACTACCTGAGGGGCTTCCGTCTCCGATGGTTTTTCTGTAACAGGTTCTTCCTGCCTGGTTTCTTCTTTTGTGGGGGGCGCTTCCGTTGCTGTTACAGCAGAAACGTCGGACTCCGATGTTTTGGTTGTTCCTTCTTTTTGAAGAGTATCTTCAGATTCCTTTGTCTTTTTTTTCCTTTTCCAAAGCGCCATATTGAAGTTTTTAACCTCTAATATTATATATCCTCACATAAACTTGCGATGGCTTGCGCGGCAATTGCTTCGCCACGACCAATTGCGTCTACACCTTCCATCGTTGTTGCCTTGACGTTGACCCGGCTTGCATCTATACCGAGACATTCTGCAATATTTTTCTTCATTTCTATTTTTTTTGAACCGATTTTGGGTTTTTCGGCAAGGATCATTACATCCACATTATTAACTTTGAAGCGCTTTTCTCTCACAAGATCAACTACCTTTAAGAGAAGCGCTTTACTGGAAGCGCCTTTCCACCTCTGATCGGTGTCCGGGAAATGTTCTCCAATATCACCAAGGGCTGCTGCACCAAGTAATGCATCGCAAACGGCGTGGAGCACTACATCGGCATCCGAATGGCCGAGCAGTCCCAGATGATAATCAAATTCAACCCCTCCCAGCACAAGTTTGCGGTTTTCAACAAGTCTGTGAATATCGTACCCAATCCCAAAGAGCATATCGCTTTACTTTTTACCGGCAGTTCCTTGTTCTAACACCGACAGCCTGTCTTGCGCCTTCTTGCGTGACTTTGCATCCGGGCTGTACAGGGCAGCCTGCTGGTAAATTGCCTTTGCCCTCTCATAATCTGTCAGCATTTTATCATACGTTTCCGCAGCCCTCAACAATGCAGGTTGCTTAATATAGGGATTCAATTGATAGCTCTTTATATAATACTTAGCTGCGCTTTCGTAGTCATGGAAGTAGCTGCCAGCGTAAATCTCTGCGATTTCGAATGCCGCATCTCCAACTTTATCGCTGTCAGGATACGCAGCCATAAGCTTTTCCAAACGTTTTATGGCTGTGATACGGTTCTCTTTACTGAAAGACTTTTTGTACATCATGGCGTCGTTAAATAAGGTGTTGGCGTCTTCGATATCCCGTAATGTTACTCCGGTCCGCACATTTCCCAGTCCTTCGTCGGTATACAGCGGCTGCGGTACTTTGTCCAGAGCGTCAAGTTCCCTGCGCGTTTTCTGGAGCCGCAACTGATTCCCCGTGTCCTGATAATATTGTCGCAATTCATCGAGTGCAGCCCGGTAGTTCTTCCTTGAAACGGTTACGGCATGAATTAACTGCTCTTCTTTGGTCTTTAATTCATCGACAGACAATTTCGCCTTGCATACCACACAATATTTCTCGGTCTCATCAATCTGGTCAAAACAATTCAAACAATAATTTGCTGCAAATGCTGAGTATGAAACAAACACCAAACAAACCGACACAAAAAACATTTTTACTATTTTCATGCTTTTCTCCTTAGCTTAAACCGCTTTTCCGCATAAGGCTCTTCACATTTTCCAGTAACGAGTTCACTTCCGATACCTGTCGTACCATTTCTTCCCTTTCTGTCCAGCGAAGGTCGCGATATGATGAGATATTATTACTGATATCCTCGATTACACGATCAATGGCCTTATCAATCTCGAATTTCATAAACTCGACAAATCGTTCACATAGCGCATCAGTCCGCTTCACAAATTCATTACGGAAACTCTTCCGCTTTTGTGGAAAGATGGCAAGCCCGACAGATGCCAGCGCCACAGAAATTCCTATAATGACAGGAGGAGGCACAATAAATGAGAACATCATCGTAACACCTACCCCAATGCCAACGGCAAACGCTTCTGTTATCAAAAAACTAATAAATCCACCCTGCACCGAGTTGTTAAGTCTTTCCGACTCCCGTTCGATATCCAATTCCCGGAATTCTTTGGAACGCGACTTCAAAGCAACTTCAATCTCATGCTTTCTATCATCATAGTGTCGTTCGGCATGTCCATCCAGAATAGACCCAACCCTGCGATCATATCCTACCTCTTTTTCAATATGATCCCGTGCAAGATCCCACAACGAACGGTTGTTTCTCGCCACGTAATCCACTACATCGTCGATAATCCGGTCTAAGTCAGTTTGCGGGTTTAAAAGTCCGTACACCTCCCTTTTGAATCGTTCATCGATCTTTTCCCTTCCTATCTTGGAAAGGATCACAGACTTCATCGTGACATACGAATTCAGGAAATTATCCAATTTTTCTTTTAATCGTGAGAATACAAGCTTGATTTCGTCTTTGTATTTTAATGTATACTCCCGCATGTCCTGCTTTTTATTCTTCAGGCGCGTCTCAAACCGCTCAATGCTTTTGATGTCTGTATTGCACCTGTTGACCTTCTCATTGAGATTCTGCTGGAGTTCGGAGAACACATTATGTAAATATTTTAAAGGGCTGACCAGTTTAAAATCTATCTTTGTGTCCAGGTCTAATTTTTCAAATACAAAGGACTCAACCTCTGCGATTTTACTCTTTGCAAGGAGGGCTTCGTTTCCTTCGGTCTTTGCCATGTATGCCTCCTTGGCAGACACCGACAAGATTTTTGGTTCAAAGCCCAGCAATCGGTAACAATTCTTTTCCAAAAAGATTACAATCTCATTAAGCTCTTCAGCAGTCTTTAGATCGATCTTGTTCAGGATAAACAACACCTTCCGACCCCACTTACCCTTCAAAAATTGCAGGAACTGTCGCTCGCTCTCGGTAAATGGATGGTCTGCGGAGGTTATAAAGAGCACAAGTTCTGCCCTGTGTACAAAGCTTTCCGTCAGCGCCGCATGTTCTATGATAATCGAATTGGTGCCGGGAGTATCGACTAAAGTGACGTCTTTCAACGCCTCCATGGGATAAGTCGCCTGACACAGGTGATCACCCACCTCTTTGACTTCAACCTTATCGCCATGCGTTAGTAACGTAATTCGGTTGGTCGTCGGGGTAGGGCCTTCCTGTAAGATATGCTCACCGCACATGGCATTAATGAAGCTGGATTTGCCGGAATTGTATTCACCTGCCACCAGCAGATAAAAAGGCTCTTCAAGCTGGGTGCGCATCTCCGCCACTCTTTTTTCCATATCCGATGTGCCGATTCGCTCAAAAAACTTTTTGGAGTTATCGAGGAGATTCACAACTTCAGGATAAATATCCCTGTGTTTTGCCTTCGTTGTTATATTTAACATAACTTACACTAATATAAAACTTTAAACAGCCAGTAAAACGCTCATGGGACAATAATTTAATTAGGGATATTAACAGTTTTTGGAATGCAAGTCAAATTTTCTTTTTTAAACGCCAAAGGCGATGGCCTCGATCTCCACGCCGACATCCCTCGGCAGCCTTGCCGCCTGAACTGCCGCCCTGGCAGGAGGTTTATTGGCGAAGAATTCTTTATAAACGTCATTAATTGCCGTGTAATCATTCAGGTCTTTCATAAAGACAGTCGTTTTTACGACATTGTCTAAGGGCGAACCGGCCGCCTCCAGGATATTTTTGAGATTTTCCAGCGCCTGCCTTGTTTGAAGCTTTATATCCCCCCGTATAATTTCTCCTGTTGCGGGTATTATAGGAATTTGCCCCGATACGAACACAAAGTTCCCCGCCTTGATTGCCTGAGAATACGGCCCTATCGCTGCAGGGGCATTATTCGTTGAAATGACTGATTTTTCCATTCTGACCTCCAATTCATAAAATTATTTGTATCGTATACTTTGCAACATAATAACAAAATTACCCATAGACTTTCAACCTTTGATCAAATTGATTTCTTAGTGCTTTTTCATTGATTGTCTTTGTTTTTTTTGCTTCAATCTCTGCTGTAACGAAAGGAAAACAAGACATATCATGCGTAACATACGGCTTCTGATAGAATACGACGGTACGAATTATGCGGGTTGGCAATGGCAGAAGAACGCCATAACAATTCAGGAAACACTTTCGAAGACGATAGAGCGGGTCGTTCAGGAGCCGGTTAAGATTTATGGCTCAAGCCGTACCGATGCGGGCGTCCACGCCCTTGGTCAGGTTGCCAATTTCCACACCCATTCGAATATTCCATCCGAGCGGTTACTTCTTGCGATAAATTTTTATCTCCCGCATAACATCACGATAAAAGAAGCTGCGGACACGCCGGAATCCTTCCATGCCCAATATAACACGGTATCCAAGGTCTATCAATATACCCTCTTTAATGACTGGATCAGAACCTCTCTCCACCGCGATTTCTGCCATGTATGCGGTTTTCAACTGGATATGGATAAAATGACCAAAACCGCTCAATACCTTACAGGCACTCACGATTTCACCTCATTTACCACGAAGGCTCTTCAGGAAAAGAACCGGATACGCACCATAAAAAGGCTGGAGATTAAGAAAGAAGGAAAGTACATCTATTTCATTGTTGAAGCAGATGGATTTCTGTACAACATGGTGAGGTCTATTGTGGGTACACTCATAGAAGTGGGAAGGGGAAAGATCCCTGGGGAAGATGTGAAGGATATCTTAGATGCAAAGAATAGGAATCTGGCCGGTCCCACAGCGCCTGCCAGGGGACTCTGTCTCATGGAGGTTAAATACGAATAGCGATCACGACCGCAGGAATTCTCTTTAATTAGGTCTTCGGCGACTTTTTCTGCTGCCAGGATCATCACGAAGGACGGTCTCGCTACTCCTGCCTGTGCGTATCCGCACACAGACGGGCTTCACCGCGTCCTACTCTTTGAATTCATATACGTTGCGTTAACCTCAGGCTTTAGCCTGAGGTGAGAGAACGAAGCCAATAGTGGCTTTAGCCCTGAACCAAGGGAAATCATGGCTAAAGCCGGTTATTTTACACCTGCATATCTCCGCCATGAATGGCGGAGTTAAAGCAAGGTTAGGCATTAGCCTGCGGTCGTCAGATATGCTGGAAACCAGCATAAATAAAATGAAATTCCTATACAATTAGATCAGTTTTGGTTTTTTCCAAGACAAGGAGGGAGAAAAGAGTATGTGGGGAAAAATGAAATCCCGGTTTGTACCTTTAACAGCGGCATTTCTGTCCGTATTGCTTTTAAGTTCGATATTGCCGGTAAACCAGAGATGGATCGAAAGTCTTGGTGGTAATTATGACGCATACCCGGAATATTTACAAGCTATAGAGGACGCAAAAGTAGCTGCGCAGGATGAGATATCCAAAAATCTTGTAGCCATAGTAAAAAATAATGATAACCTCGAACTGCAATGGGAAGGTGAGGCAGGAAAATCACGTGTTTTGGTCATTACATGGACAAACAAGTCTTATTACGACGATTATGTGGGTAAAGACTATCAACTTCCTGAAGATGCAAATATTTGGGTGACTGCCGTCCCGGAATTGAAAAATTTTATTCAAAATAATTCCGGGAATATTACTGCGCTTAGGATCGAACAACTTTTAGGTCTGCCTCCCGAAGGTGGTAAGACGAAGTTTATAGAAATGTGGGTGAACCCGGGCGATATGTTTCGTCCCAGCCCCGATCCCGAAATCACTGACCATGAGGCGGAAATAACGTTCCCCACGGTTTTAAACAGATTCCTGACCTTCGATAATCGTGTGCATATTGTGGAGTACGACGGGGACAAACAGGCGGACGTTTCCTATGCGTACCGCGAATGGTTCAGACATCGCAGACAAACGATATATTCCGGTGATTATCCGTATCCGTGGACGAGGCTGGGATACACGTACGACTGGGGAAATACGAGCAGCCATGCAGGGCTGAGTGAATTTGTGATTATGGGTAGTTCCACGGTGGGGATTAACTCAATAATATCGAACGATGACTATTTTAAAGGTTTAAATCATTGACACAACTTTTAAAAACCGTTATATTCATAAAAAAAAATAAATAAGCCTTGAGCACCATGTGATTAGAAAATGCGTAACTTCGCATTAGCATTCATGCCTTATTTAATAACTGAAGAGAAGGCTTATTTATTTTTTTATTCAGAAAGGTTTTTTATATGATTTCGATTGAGGATTTTTTGAAGGTAGACCTGCGGGTAGCCGAGGTAAAACACGCCGAACCCCATCCCAATGCGGATAAATTGCTGATATTGAAGATCGATGCGGGTGACGGCCTGGAAAACAGGCAGATTGTCGCAGGGATTAGAAATTATTATAAACCCGAAGACCTGATCGGGAAAAAGATTGTTATTGTAAACAACCTGGCGCCGGCAATCTTGCGGGGTGTCGAAAGCCAGGGGATGCTGCTGGCCGCAAAAGATGCGGATCAGTTAACCATCATAACAACGGAAAAGGATATAAAGCCGGGTTCTAAAATACAATAAAAAAACACAATCCACCGCAGAGACGCTAAGGGCGCAAAGAAGGAAAGCAGAGGTTGAGAAGATGAGAAGTTGGGATGCTGGGAAAATCACAATCTCTCATCCTCCCAACCTCCCAACTTTTTTCTTTTGTACCATGCGATGAAAGAAACTATTTCAGTTCATTTGCAGAAAATGGCGATCTAACCATGCTGCAGGAGTTATACATAACCAATTTTGTATTGATTGATAAGGTCACGATAAATCTCTGTGAACGGCTGAATGTATTTAGCGGGGCAACGGGTGTTGGAAAATCGCTGGTGATTGGCGCTCTCAACTTCATCCTCGGCGGACGCGTATCCTCCGATGTGGTGAGGAGCGGCAAGGACGAGGCCACCGTAATTGCTAAATTTTATATCCGGGACAAAAACCTTCTCAGGCAAATTAAAAAGGTTTCTGATAACCAGGCGACTGAGGATGATCTGTTAATTCAAAGAAGCATAGACACGAGCGGGCGGAGCAGATGCCGCATAAATGACGTCCCCATAACAGTGACCA
>JAHFOY010000136.1 GCA_023261485.1 Planctomycetota bacterium | reverse complement strand
ATATCTCGTTCAGTAATTTTTGTTTAAGATTTTCCAAGGTTTGTTTTTGAGTTTTTAGTTGCTCAATTACAGCAACGATTTCATCCAGAACATTTGCCATTTCTCTTTGTGTTGCCAAGTCAGGAATCTCAAAAGTAAAATTGTCCAAGTCTTTCCAGTTGATGTAAGGATTGGTCGAACCTTTTGAAACGCCGATGGAGTATTGCGTAAACTTTTCTGAAAGCATGATGTGCTTTAATAAATCTTGCAACAAAGTTTTTTCATCGGCACAAATTACATAAGTAGTGTTGGCACAAACGCCTTCAAAATCTGCTAATGCAACTTTCTTCAGGTACGTTCTGCGCGAGCCGTAAAGAATATCACCAGGTTTGAATAACACATGAAATGCGGGTCCTAAAAAATCTTTACCAACTGTCCCCCATGTTCTGATTTTGAAATCTTCGGATTCTAAATTTTCTCCCGCAACGATTCTTTCGATACCATAAGCGACTGGGTCAATTTTTCTCAATAATTTATCTGCTACTTCTGTAAACCTTACTTTTACCAATTGTTTCCCCTTCAATAAATTACCAAAGGATGGCTTATCAGAGACAAAACCGTCAATCAAACTTTTGCATAATCTTCTTAAATTCTTCTCCTGCTGCTCGGCTTGTTCAATAGCGGTTTCTATGCTTTGAAATAATTCGGCTATTTGGGTTTGTTCGGAGAGAGGGGGGAGAGGAAATTCTTGATTAGCAAGGGTTCTCCATTTTATTGTTGGAGATAAGGAACCTTCTGATATTTCAATAGCCCTATTCATGAATAAATCTGAATGCAAAAAAAATGGAAATAATGATTTTAGGATTTCCTTTTTATTGGCTCGTAGCACCATTGAGTGTGCAGAACAAATTGCATCAAACTCAACAGTTGCAGCCTTCCTTTGATATGCTCTCCTTTTTCCAAAAATAACATCGCCTTTATAGACTTTAAGTTTTGTTCCGATTACTTCATCAGGTGTTCCGTATCTATCAATTTTAATCTTGCCTGAATCTAAATGCTCCAAGCCGATATATTTATTAAGCGTAGTATTTTCTGGTTCAACTCTTTCAGATATGTTGAATGCGATCTTTTCAAAACGCTTTATCGTCCAATTTTGCTTATTCAAATTCATACGTTAATACCTAACTTATTGAGTTGTTTGAATAAGTTATCAATCTTTTGATTCAATTGGCTTTGATTGCTCTTAGTCATTTTCAGTAAATCTTCCAATTCATGCTCTTGCCCATTGTTTCCCCGCTTCACATATAATTGAACACTGAGGTTGCCGTTATTTTCTTTCAACACTTCTTCCTTGCTCATTACTTTGGCAAAGCAATCAACATCTTTAAACTTCCAGTAAGCGTCTGCAACCTTTTTTATGTGTTTCGGCTCTAACCACGCATTGCTTCTTTCCAATCGCACTTCATCCACCGCATTGATGAAAATGATTTTCCCTTTCCTGTCTTTTGTTTTTTTCATCCGGCAAACCAGCAAACAGCTTTCCATACTGCTGTTGTAAAAAAGATTCTTGCCGAGGCCGATTACTGCATCTACCAGATCGGCTTCGATCATTTTTTTGCGTATGTCGCTTTCCGCATCGCGAAACAAAACTCCATGCGGCCACAACACCACGCACCTGCCAGTGTCAGGTTTCAAGCTTTTAATGATATGTTGTTGAAAAGCGTAGTCGGCACAACCCTGCGGCGGTGTTCCCCAAATATTTCTGCCAAAAGGGTCGTTCGTAAACTTGTTTTGGTTCCACCGTTTTACGCTGTAAGGCGGATTTGCCATTATCACATCAAATTTCCGCAATTCATCATCTTCCAGCAACTGAGGATTATCCAATGTATCTCCCTGCACAATTTCAAATTCATCTACATTGTGCATGAACATATTCATCCGTGCAATTGCAGAGGTAATCAGGTTAAGTTCCTGCCCGAAAAGTTTTAAGTTGCGGTATTCTTTTCCCTGCTCTTTCAGGTGCAAAGCGCTATTCAGCAAAATACCTCCGCTTCCGCAAGTTGGATCGTAAACGCTTTCTCCCGGCTGTGGGTCGGTAATAATAGTCATCAGTTTTACCACGGTGCGGTTGGTGTAAAATTCGGCTGCCGTGTGTCCGCTGTCGTCGGCAAATTTTTTGATGAGGTATTCGTAGCCCTCACCCATAATGTCGTGAGGAACATTCTTCACACTTAAATCCATTTGCGAAAAATGTTCTATGAGGTCAAGCAGTTTTTCGTCACTCAATCTTTTCTTGTTTGTCCATTGTGCATCACCGAATACATCATGCAGCAAATCAAAATTTGACTTCTCAATGCCATGCAACGCTTTCTGGAGTGCTGCTCCAACATCTACGGTTTTCCTTCTCACATCTTCCCAATGGCATTTCTTAGGAATCTCAAACCGATGGTTCTCTCTGAACTCAGCGTAGTCAAGGTCGTTGCCCGATTCCTCCAAAGCAATTTGATATTCTTCGTCCCACACATCGCTGATGCGTTTGAAGAACAGTAAAGGGAAAATGTATTGCTTAAAATCGGCAGCATCAATCATTCCCCTCAGAATGTTGGCTGCTCCCCATAGATAATCTTCAAGTTGTTTTTTAGTCATGTTTTAAAGCCGTGTAAATAGTCAACAGGCTAACCCTTCTTTGTCTCCATCTCCATTCCTTCGTCAATCTCTCAATAACCTTCAAATCCTTATCTGTGGCTTCATTGATGCTGGGCATAACTTTTATAAAATAGATGGATGTTTAGTTGTTAACAAAAAATACTTCATAAAAAGTGGAATTTATTACCACACTTTTCCCGGCGTCTTTAAACTTTTCAAATAGTCTTCGTATGCCAGGTTTGCCTCGATTTTGTACTCTTTTAATATATCCATCATTATTTTTTTAAGTATTTCCTTATTTCTTCAATAAATATCCCGGCATGTTTTAAAAGCTCTTCTACATTTTCCTTTGATAACTCAGAGAATTCTTTATAATCGCCTTCCTGCCGTGCCTCAAATGTCATATTCTGATACCCTCTGTTACAATTCGTTTGTAAATGGGGGATTTGTCCATTGGACCTTCTTCTTCTACCTCGACCATTATGTCTATGTCTGATTCATCAGTGTCTCTTCCAGATGCTTTTGAGCCATATAAAATAAAATCGACCAGTGTATATTTATTCGATATTTTATTCTTTAAATTTTTGATTGCTTTCTTTTTATCTTTTGTCAACATGAGAATACTCCAATTATTTCAATACCTCAAACCCCTTCAAATAATCATCATAATCCAACGGTGACTCAATTCCAAATTCAGATAAAAGGTCTATTGCCTCACTTACGGATAATTCAAGTTTTGAAGCAAAAGTACTGAGCGACAAATTCCCTTCTCTGTAAAGCTTGATCATAAAAAACTCCCAACCATAATCAAGTAATTCCCTTGCAACCGCAGATTTATCTTTGTGAATCATCTGAGAAAGTTCATTGCTTCCTTTCGTCTTTTTCGCGTGTTTTGTGGGTAATATACTGCGACGAAGTCAGCCTATTTATTTCGATAATCCCAATTGCTTATAAATAGTATTAAAGTCAATCTCTCTCTCTGCCACTTCGGCGGCACGCTGTATCTTGGACTTGCAGTGCAAACTGACGTATCCCGAAAGGTTCTCGCAAACTTCCAGGGTGTTTGCCGTATCAGACCGTACCACTACAATCGGTACGCCAACCTCTTGAGCCCGCCCTAAAATAGAAGCGTTTGGATAGAGTTCACCTGTGAGGATTAAGCACTTTGTGGGGGTTTCGAGTGCGGCCAGTTGAATGTCACTGCGGTCGCCGCCGGTAATGACGGCCTTGTTCGAAACCTTTCGGAAATAACGCAAGGCGCTCTCGACGTTCATTGCCCCTATCATGAAATGTTCTATCAATTCGTCCGCTTTCCCCTCACAACAGAGGATGTTCCCGTTAAGGGTATTGACAATTTCCCTGATTGGCACTGCCCCAAGTACCGGGTCTTTTTGTATAATCCCCAGCGTAGTAATGCCGTTATTTTTGAGAAACGGAACGAGTATTTCTCTGGCATAATTCATTTTTGAGGGAGGGACAAGATTAAATACAACACCCAGCAATTTGTCTCCAAGCATCCTGGATGCGTAGATAAACCCGTCGAGCATGTCAATATATGATTGGAACTTGTCTATAAAGACGACCTTTGCATTGGATTCTTTGATGAAATCCAATTCTGAAAAATGCAGGCACGTACCGCTAGAGAGTCTTCCCAAACCCCTGGCAATCATTATATCCTGTTCTTTAGCAGCCTGATGAAAGGCTGTCATCGTCTTTTCGCGAATGTTTAACTCTTCGCCGCTCGTCAAGCGCCTCAAGAGGTCGTCAGTTAACACCACGGGACAGATCAATTGAAGCGGTTTGTTTACCTCCAATGCCTTAGAAAGAAAATCGGCATCCTCGTCGGTAAGCACGTTTTCAACAACAACAGGTGAAAACCCAACGGGTTTAAAGTACCCGACTTTATATCCATCCTTTTTGAATTTTAATCCCAATCCGAGACAAATAAGGTTCTTTCCGGAAAAGGGTGAAACAGAGGCAATAAATATGGGTATCATGTTAACCCCCCCCTTGATTAATGAGTGTTCCTTAGCAAAATTTACGATTTACGAGTTACAATTTCAGATTGAAAAATCGTAAATCCGGAATCCGAAATCTAAAATTTTAATTCAGCAAGCAGATTATACTTTTTTGACCGTTGCTTGTTCACGAGACATCAGCGTAAGTCGTGCATCCAAAGCCATCGTACCACCGCCTTCCGGGAATAGGATCAATGGGTTTATGTCCATTTCGATAATTTCCGGAAAATCTGTCACCAACTGGGAAAGCCTTAAAATATCATTGACTACGGCGTTTATGTCAACGGGTCTTTCGCCGCGTGCGCCTTTTAAAAGTGGAAACGATCGGATTTCCCGGATCATCTCTTCGGCTTCATTCAATCCAATGGGCGCTATTCGGAATGAGACGTCTTTTAGTATTTCTATATAAATTCCACCAAGGCCAAACATCAGTAAAGGGCCAAACTGCGGGTCGCGTGACATTCCCAGTATTACCTCCTTACCCCCGGTAATCATCTGTTGTACTAAAACCCCTTTAATTTCTGCGTCGGGCATGAGACGGCGTGCCTTTTGTGTAATATCGCAAAAACACGTTCGCACCTCTGTCTCGTTTTTTATCCCAATCCTTACTCCTCCAAAATCTGATTTGTGGAGGATGTCCGGTGACGAAATTTTTATGACAACAGGATACCCAATCTCTTCTGCGGCCTTCACAGCCTCTGCCTCAGACGCAGCAAGAATACTTTTCGGAATCCTGAAACCATAGGCGGAGATAACCTGTCTGGCCTCTTCTTCGTTTAGGTGTTGACGTCCTGATTGCCTCATTTTCCCGAAGAAAGATGATACAGATTCCCTTTGGATATCAAATATTTTTGTTTTTGGTATCGGCCTTTTTTGCCATAAGGTATATTTGTACATGGCCTCGATGGCGGATACTGCTCGTTCAGGGAATGGATAATTAGGTACCTTTCTTTGACACATAATCTTTAAACTGTTTTCAATCCTTTTGCCGCCCATAAAGGAGCTTACAATAGGTTTGCCGGTGCGATTTGAAATCTCAGTGATTATCTCTGCCGTCCTTTCTATTTCCGTCATTGTCTGGGGCGTTAAAATAATTAGAACTACATCTACGTTGGGATCTTCAACGACTTTTTCGATGACAAATTTATACCGATCCGCCTTTGCGTCTCCCAGCACATCGACCGGATTATACACATTTGCCATAGCCGGTAAAGAAGAACGCAGGACGTCTATGGTATCTTTGGAAAATGACGCCATTTTCAATTCCGACTTCTCTACCGCATCCGCTGCAATAATCCCGGGACCGCCTGCGTTTGTAATCAATGCTATATGCGGACCCTTGGGCAGTTGTTGAAAACTGAATATCCTTGCATAGTCAAAAAGTTCTTCTATTGTCTCTGCCCGGAGAATTCCTGATTGTTTGAATGCCGCATCAAAAGCGTTTTCAGCGCCGGCCAGCGTTCCGGTATGCGACGATGCAGCCTTCGCGCCCGCCGTAGTGCCTCCTGATTTTACTACAATCATCGGTTTGGTTTTGGTTATTGTCTTGGCTGCATTTATAAATTCGGCGCCGTTTTTTACCCCTTCTAAATAAAAGAGGACGACCTTCGTATTAGTATCGTTTTCTATGGTTTTTATAAGGTCTACTTCATCGATATCGGTCTTGTTCCCCATGCTGATAAATTTGGAGAATCCGATGCATTCATTCACCGCCCAATCCAGAATAGAAGTGCAAAGCGCCCCGGATTGCGAAAAGAATGCAATATTGCCGGGCGCGGGCATATCGGCGGCAAAAGAGGCATTTAAGGCTGATTGTGTGTCGATCAGCCCAAGACAATTTGGCCCCAGCATGCGTACGGAATGTTGCTTAATCTTCCGGTATAATTCCCGTTCCCTGGCAGCTCCGTCAATGCCGCTTTCCTTAAAACCTGCACTTATGACGATGACCGAATCGATTCCTTTTTCTATACAATCGTCAACCGCATTGACTACGTGCGAAGCAGGTACAACAATTACGGCAAGGTCAATCTTATCCTGGATTTCCCTGATTGCAGGATATGTCTTGATTCCCAGGATGTTGCTTGCGTGAGGATTTACCGGATAGACCTTGCCTTTGTATCCGTACTTGATAAGGTTTCTGAGTAAGTCGTGACCCACCTTGCCCTCATCGCGTGAAGCGCCAACTACAGCAACCGTCTTAGGTGAGAAGAAATGTTCCAGCATAGACTCGCGAGGTAAATCTCCGACCGATAAAAGAGTTTGGAACTACAGATTTCACAGGGTTCAGGGTTCACGGTTCACGGCTAAATGGCTATATAGCTAAACGGTTATATGGCTAGCAACAATCCAACCATTTAGCCATTCAACCATTAAATCAGTTTCCGGCTATCTGTGCAAACTGCGAAATCTGCGGTTTCTGTAGTTACATTTAAAAAATTGACTCATTTTTTCTTTTCCATAGTGGCGGTGGTAGTTCCGTGCTCGTCCTTTGGCAACAATTCGAACATGTTTTTGATAGACTTGGTGAATGGTTTAAATGGCACGGGATGGCTTTCCGGTTTTAAAAAGGTCCCGCCGATTTCTACCATAGTTAATTGTTTCCTCACCCCTCCTACCACGAGGTCAAACAACTTTCCCACAATAGGAATTTGAGAAAAAAAGTCCCTGCTGAACCCTGTGACAACAGTTATATGGAGGTCTCCGTTAATGCCGATAGCTCCCCGTCCGTTAAGTTCTATTGAATCACTATA
>JAHFOY010000016.1 GCA_023261485.1 Planctomycetota bacterium | reverse complement strand
TTCATATTTTTAATGATCCTTGGTTTGAATTCATTTAGATCAATTTTAAATTTTACTGATAACGATTTGTAATTGTTCATATCTATAATGGGCTCATATATCCTTAGAGACTATATAAATCATTGAGAAAAGTTAAAATATATCTCAAAATGGGGAAATTATATCCCCTTAAATTTTGGCTTTCTTTTTTCCAGAAATGCGTTTATACCTTCCAGACGGTCTTGGGTTGCAAAGCACTGGGCAAAGAGGGCTATTTCTCTTTCAAGCCCTTTTCCTATTTCCTGATTTTCGTTAATCAAAGCCTTTGCCATCTTGACGGCAAGCGGGCTTTTTTGGGCAATAGACTGGACTATTTCCTCTGCCTTTGTCATTACTTCGACGTCTTTCACAACGGCATTGACCAGTCCAATAGATTCAGCCTCTTTTGCATTTAAAATTCTGCCAGTGAGTATCATTTCCTTTGCCTTCCCTACGCCAACAAGTCTGCTGAGCCTTTGCGTCCCTCCAAAACCCGGAATAAGACCGAGATTCACCTCCGGCTGGCCAAATTTCGCGCTTTCGCCTGCTATTCTTATATCGCAGGCAAGGGCTAATTCGCATCCGCCGCCCATGGCAAAGCCGTTTATGGCTGCAATTACGGGTTTACTCATATTCTCTATCTGATTGATGACTTTATGACCCCACCTGCAAAAGATTTCGATTTCCTCAGGTTTTATTGCATTCATTTCCTTTATATCAGCGCCTGCGCAAAAATCTTTATTTCCGGTTATAATAATACTCCTTATCTGCGGGTCGTTTTCAAGTCCTGTAAGAACGTCTCCCAGTTCTTGAATCATCTTCCTGTTCAGGGCGTTTCTGGCCTCCGACCTGTTTAAGGTAATGGTTCCGATTTCTTTTTTCTTTTCTAACTTTATATGTTCATTTCCTGTATTCATAAAATCCTTCTCCGCTCTTTCTCCCAAGTTTCCCGCCTGCCACCATTTTTCGCAGCAACGGACATGGCCTGTATTTCTCACCTAATTCAGCATGGAGAATCTCAAGTATTGACAGGCAGGTATCCAGGCCAATAAAATCTGCAAGTTCAAGCGGCCCCATGGGATGCTTTGCCCCAAGCTTCATAACGGTATCAATACTTTCTCTGGAGGCGACTCCTTCCAGCAGACAGTAGATCGCATCATTTATCATGGGCATGAGTACACGGTTTGAGACAAAGCCAGGAAAGTCATTGACAACAACGGGTATCTTTCCCATTATTTCAGCAACAGCAGTTATTATGTTTACTGTTTCATCGGATGTATGCATGCCTTTCACTACTTCGACAAGTTTCATTGTATAAGCAGGGTTCATGAAATGCATGCCTGCAAACCGCTCCGGCCTTTTGGTAACTTTTGCAAGCCTTGTAATAGAGATGGAAGAGGTGTTTGAGGCAAAAATTGTTTCATCATTGCATATTGTATCCAGTTCTTTAAAAATCTGTTTTTTAATGTCCTCTTTTTCTATCACTGCCTCGATTATTAAATCGGCGTCTTTGCAATCTTTCAGGCTTGCAGTGGTTTTTATATTTGAGAGAATCCTGTCTTTCTCTCCACTTTCAAGCTTTCCTTCACCCACCCTTTTTACCAATCTTTCTTTTATTTTTGCAAATCCAGCCTTCACATATTCTTCACTTATATCTTTCAGAACCACCTCATAGCCGCTCTGAGCTGCCACCTGGGCTATGCCACCCCCCATAGTTCCTGCTCCTATTACTCCTATTTTTTGTATGTTCATAAAATTCCTTATGTCGTAGGAGCAGGTTTGAAACCTGCCCCTACAATTAATTACATCTTTCGATTATCATTGCCAGTGCATTTCCTCCGCCCATACAGAGGGTAGCAAGTCCTCTTTTCAGCCCTCTTTCCTTCAGGGCATGTACCAGTGTTGCCAGTATTCTTGCGCCGCTGCACCCTATTGGGTGACCCAACGCAATAGCCCCGCCATTTACATTGAGTTTCAGGGGATCGATGTCCAACTGCCTTGAGACTACAATAGAAGAAGTGGCATAGGCTTCGTTATACTCAATCAGATCCATATCATTTATAGTAAAACCCGTCTTCCCTAAAAGTTTTTTGACTGTAGGAATAGGGGCTTCCATAATATCCTCAGGCTTTGTTCCGCCGGTTGCATAGTCTATTATTCTGGCAAGCGGCTTTATTCCGAGTTCTCTGGCTTTTCGTGCTGAAGCTACTACCAATGCAGCAGCGCCATCGCTGAGTTGGGAACTGTTTCCTGCAGTGAGAATTCCTTCTTTTTGGAAAACAGGCGGGAGTTTTACCAGCTTCTCGAAGGTATCATCTTCCCTTATCCCCTCATCCTTCTCAACTATAATACCATGAACTTCTACAGGTATTATCTCTTCTTTAAATCTTCCGCTCTTTGTTGCTTGAAAGGCCTTTTCATGACTGCTCAGACTGAATTCATCCGCTTCTTTTCTGGTTATGCCGTATTTCTTCGCTACCCTCTCTCCGGTAATTCCCATGTGGTAACTGTTATAGACATCCCACAAGCCGTCATATACCATCGCATCGATGATTGAAGCATCTCCAAACTTCTGTCCCCACCGCAGACTCCTGATTAAATGGGGAGCAGCGCTCATATTCTCCATGCCGCCGGCCACGACAATATCAGCATCGCCAGCCTTTATTGTCTGAGCGGCAAGTATAACTGCCTTGAGACCTGAACCGCATACCTTATTCACAGTAACCGATCCTATTTCAAAGGGAATTCCAGCATAGATCGCAGCCTGTCTGGCTGGGTTTTGGCCCAGTCCTGCGGAAATTGCATTTCCCATGATGACCTCTTCCACGTGCTGCATCTGAAGACCTGCCCTCTTCACAGCATCCTTTATCACTAAGGCTCCTAGCTGCTGAGCGGGCATTTCCTTAAATGCACGACCAAACTTACCCACAGCCGTTCTTACACCACTAATCAGAACAACTTCTTCAGGCATACGCTATCACCCAAGCTCCTTTCCTATCTTTTATTTTGCATATCTTCTATCTCTTTCTTTATTTCTTCAGCATCAGGGGCGTCAGGGTTGAGTTTCTGGTAGGTCAAATAATCCTTTAGCGCTTGTTCATTCCTTCCCAGCTTTTTGTAGGTATTCCCACGATGAAGGTAGGCAAGAGGATTGTAAGGGAATAGTTCGATGGAGGTGTTAAAATCCGCAAGGGCTTCATCAGTCATTTCCAACTGGTTTTTGATTTGACCCCGCTCGTAATACACACCGGACAACCGGGGGCTCAACTCTATAACCTTGTTGTAATCCTCCATACACTTTTGAGTATCGCCCTTCCCGCGGTATGCTTTAGCACGGATATAATAGGCAAAGGCATTGTTTGGCGAGAATCCTATGAAGGCCGTTATGTCTTTTATCGCATCGTCAAAACGTTGTGCATCGGCATGAAGGACACTCCTTTTCATATAGATTTCGGTATTGTTGGGATTGAGTTCCAGCGCCTTGTTGAAGTCTTCTAAGGCTTTTTCAGGTTCACCCGATTCGGCATATGTCAGACCCCGACTGGCATAAGCGGCAGCGAATTTGGGATCTAATGAAATGGCCTTACTCAGGTCTTCTATGGTCAAATCCGACCTTCCAATCATCTTAAAGGCAATACTCCGGTTATAATAGGATAAGATTGAACCGGGATCTAACGATAATGCCTTGCTGTAATCCATGATTGCCTTATCGATAACCTCTATTGTGGCGTAAAGAGAACCACGATTGTAGTATGCCGGTGCATAATCGGGATTCAACTCAACGGCCTTGTTGTAATCACTTATTGCCCGTTCAGAATCCTTCATCTTCTCGTAAATAACACCGCGGTTACAATAGGCGACGGCATCGTTCCCGTGCAACCCGATAGCGTGGTTTACGTCTTTTAATGCGGCTTCTATATTGCCTTTCTCTTTATGTATTATTGAACGGTTCAGATAGATATCAGCAACAACTTCGCTCATCGATAGATTCTTAAGATAACATCCATTCCTGATACTTTTTTGTGAGATGCGTTTCCCATGCATATTGATATAGTAACTGTCAGGAGTAAATACACCTTCATAACCCGCTTCAATATTTCTCCGAAAATCTCCATCATCGTAACGCACAAATATATGCTCCGGCACGCTGACTCCATAAATAGGTAAATGCAAACCCTCTGCTATACTGAGGTAGAGAATAGACAGTCCTACACAATTACCGATTTTCGTATCCAAAACCTTATTTAAAGAAATATGCTCAAGTTCTCCGGTTTGAACATATTTAAACTGGAGTTCGTTAAAAAGCACGACGTTAATGGTCTTGATAATCTGCTCAGGTTCTGTTTCATCACGGAGACTCGTTCTGATATTTTCTATGATATTTTCCAGCTTTTTGAGGTAGTGTTCTATATCGATTTCCGGATAGGATTCTTTTGCTATTTTAAGGGCAGTACTTGCCAGTCTCGCATCTTCCGTGTTAACTTCCCAGGGGGGGGCTGGTCTTAATTCGTCTGCAAAAAGATATAATGAGGCGACCCCTGGCCCAATGGAAAAACAGTTGGAACCACAGATTGCAAAGATTACACAGATAAAAAACACAAAAATAGATCTCTTAGATTTTCTATTTATCTGTGGTTGTATTTTGAATTTGCTAATATGCATGCTTGTTGATGAGTCCATTCCATACGGTGAGCCAGATTATCTTCAAGTCAAAATTCAGCGACCAGTTTTCAATGTAATAGAGATCGTATTCAATGCGCTTCTCCAATGAGGTATTTCCACGCCAGCCGCTTACCTGCGCCCAGCCGGTAATCCCCGCCTTCATCTTGTGTCTCAGCATATATTTCGGGATGGTGCCCCTGAAATTTTCAATGAAGACAGGTCGTTCAGGGCGTGGCCCCACGATACTCATATCTCCTTTTAATACATTGAAAAACTGTGGCAGTTCATCCAGGCTTGTCCTTCTCAGTAATTTACCAATTCCAGTGCATCTCGGATCGTCCTTCTTTGTCCAAACAGGCCCGGTTACCTCTTCTGCATCTACTGACATTGTTCGAAATTTGAGCATGTTGAACGTCTTACCATCCAGTCCCATCCTTTCCTGCTTAAACAATAAAGGGCCTCTGGAAGTCAGTTTAACTAATATAGCAATTATCAACATGGCAGGGGCCGTTAAAATCAGCACAAGAGATGAAAAAACAACGTCCAAAACCCTTTTTACGATAATATTCCATCCATAAAGAGGCGTATCGCGAAGACTGATGAGCGGCATCCCTTCAAACTCGCCCACACTGCCGCGCAGGGTCACAAACTCAAAGAGGTCGGGCAAGACCATGATACTAACCGTCTCATCCCCAATCCAATCCAAAACTTCCTTTAACTGATTATGGGCATGGAAGGGCAGTGCGACAAAGATAATATCAATACCGCGAGTGACAATCAATTCACGAACATCCGAATACTTCCCTATGACCTTTATCCCTTGTATATCATTTCCAACAACACTCGAGTCGTTCGTCAAGAAACCGGATATCTGAATCCCGAGTTCGGGATGCTTTCGTAATTTAGTTACAAGGTCCTGACCCAGCTTTTCTGTGCCGGCAATTAAAGCATATCTTTGGTTGTATCCCTTCTGCCTTAAGAAACGGAGAAATTCCCGAAACACTATTCGTGTTAAGCTGAGAAATACTATGTTAATAAACCAGAAATAAAAGAAAGTTAACCTTGAGAATTCATACTGGCGGAAAAGGAAGGTTAGTGAAATAAAAATCAGGATAGCAAAGGTAGACGCCTTACCAATATCAATGACCTCAGAAAGCCTGGTCGAAACTCTACGGGGGCGATACAGGCCAAATGTCTTAAAAACTACACTCCACAAGGGAATCATAAAAATCAGGAGCGTCAGGTAGATTTTAAAAGGAGGGATTCCTTTATAGACAGGTATAACGCCGGAATAAAAGCGTAAATAGTAGGAAAGCACCCAGGAAACAGACAGGGTAGCCCAATCCATGAGGAGCAATACCGATTCGAAAAACTTGCTGTGTTTCTTCAGCATAGGAATTTGTCGATGTATTGTCTAAACTTTTCTTTAAATATCAGTGTATCAAAACCCTCGGCATGCTTTCTAATCAAAAGCGGGTTAAACAGGTTTTTGTTGTTTTCGAAATACTTCACAGCTTCCGTTAAAGATTCAGTTGTTTGTTCTGTAAAAAAAACTCCAGTAAGTGTATCCGGCTTTCTTTGTGTCATTTCCGGTGTAGATTCAGAGTATGGGTATATTCCACGTACAGTTTCCAGCACACCTCCCTTAGCAAAGGCAATCACGGGTTTTCCGCATGCCTGCGCCTCCAGAGGGACGATTCCAAAATCTTCCTCTCCAGGGAAAATCAGCGCTTTACATCCCCGGTAATACTCTTTCAAGGTTTCACTGGATTGCCAACCTATGCATTTTACATGCTTTTTTGACATCCGCCTGATTCGCTCTTCTTCCTGCCCTCCTCCTATAATGATCAACGGCAAACCCAGTTTTTCAAATGCATCTACAGCAATGTCAATCCTCTTATATGGGGCAAAGGCTGATACAATCAGGTAATAGTCTCCTTCCCGGTGAGCATTCAGCGGTGTATAAAAAGAACAATCAACTGGCGGATGAATGACCTCTGCCGATCTCTTATAATACTTTCCTATCCGATTTGCAACATTATACGAATTTGCCACAAAATAATCCACCCGGTTACTGGATGCAACATCCCAAATCCTTAAATAATGGGCAACAGCTGGCATTATAAACCTGGAGACAAATCCCTTTTTCCCATTACCAAAATAGGTATTGTAATGTTCCCATACATAACGCATAGGGGTATGACAATAACATATATGGGTTATAGATGAAGAAGTCAGTATTCCTTTTGCAACACAATGACTGCTCGACAGGACTATATCGTAGCCACTCAAGTCAAATCCTTCAATTGCCAAAGGAAACAAGGGTAGAAAAGAACGATATCGTTTCATGGCGAGAGGTATTTTTTGGAGGAAAGACGTCCGTATTCGTTTTTCCTCTATTACTTTTGAAACAGAACCGTGAATATGAATTAGAGTGAAGATATCCGCTTCCGGGAAGAGTTCACAAAATATCTCTAAGACCTTTTCTCCTCCCCGCATGCCGGTAAGCCAATCGTGAATAATAGCAATCTTTTTCATGGGCAATTATCCAAAATATTACACTGAATGCGTTCTGTCGTGACTTGGTGTAATACGAATAGTAACAAATAATAAGCCGATGATATACCAAAGAAATAAGGCATCCGGTTTTTTCCAAAAGCTATCCGTCAGTCCGTGTGAAAAAATTGAAATGAGGCTCGCCGTGATACCCAGCAAGAGTATCTTTTCATATCCCGGTTTTAAAGACCTCCATGATTTTATTGCCGAGTAAATTACCATTACAAATAACCATAAGAATGCCAATAGCCCCACAAGGCCCATTTCCACCCAGATGTGCAGGAAGATATTGTGCGCTGTTGATAGCTTCTCCCCCCCCTTAACAACGTCCTTTTTTTAACCTTCGCTTCTTTGGATTGTTTGGAAGTTTTTTCTTTTTTTATCTGTTTTTCTGCTTCTTTTATCTTCCCTCCGTATTGTTGAAAGGCGTCCCGAAAATTCTTCTTGCCGGGTCCAATTCCCAACAAAGGATGATCCTGAATCATGTCGATTGACGCCTTCCAGCATAACAGACGTTCTCCCAATATCTTTTTGGAATCGAAAAATTTATTAACCTGCGTGATGGTCTTGGCATGTGTAATAAATTTAGAAGGTAGAATGAAAACGAACAATGCACATACACCTATAACTATAAACATCAGTAACTTCTTTTGAACAGCAAAACCGATAAAAAGCATGGTAATTAAAATGGCAATCCAGCTTGTTCTGCTCATCGTTAAAATCAGAGAAAAACCACACAAGAGTACCAGCATGGCAAGAAACAGGCGAGACACTATATCTTTGTACCAAAGGAAGAGACACACTGCAACGGGCAATAACAACGATATATATTTTGCAATTCTGGAATGATATTCAAAGGTGGCCACAAGCCTTCCGTCACGGATAGCTATTTCTGTGTAATATCCATACAATCCATAAGCGCACACCAATCCACACGTGATAAGCATGGCTTTTAAGATGCGCCTGGCTTGTTCCTGATTGTGAATAGTATTAACCATGCAAAAGAAGATAAGAAAGTATACGAGATAATTATGTACTACGGTTTCAAGACTGTTTTTGATATGAGCCGAATAAAATGAAGCTCCCAGCGAGCACAAAAGAAATGAAAAGACAGGAATATTAATTGATGTTTTGGTGAACAATATTTTTTTTTCAGATATCATCCTTGCTATCCAACACCCGATCATAGTCAAGAAACACAATAATTTAATGATATCTGCGTTGAATGGGAAAAAAGAGAGGATAAAAAAATAGGTAATAAACGCATATTCTGAGATTCGGCTTGTGTAGGGTTTAATAAGTTCGTTCATAACTAATTATCCCGAATTCGAGGTTTAAATTAGTGAGGCAAAGTTTCAATCAGTTGCAACATTTTATTTGTACGTATTTCATAGGTGTGTTCCTTGGCCACTAAAATACGTTCTTCCAGCGGCGCGACATTGCCTTTCAAAGCCTCATCAATACCTCTAATAAAATCCTGAAGCGACCGGGCGATATACACAACGTTCCGATATTCACGCAATGCGGACAAATCAACGCTCACCACAGGCTTCCCTGCCGCTAAATATTCAAAAAATTTCATGGGAAACATAGATTCTGTGTATTCATTCAATACGTTAGGTAATATAGTAACATCTAACCCCTTAAGGTAACAAGGCAATTCGGCGTAAGGGCGAGGGCCCATAATATGGATATTGGGAATATCCTGGAATAACCCGGTTTTAGTCCATGGGTCGCCTTCCCCTACCTTCCCAATGAGCACTATTGACCAACCGGGCCGTGCCTTAGCCACACAACGTAAGAGATTGAAATCCACCTTGTAATCGCTAATGGCTCCAATAAAGCCTATACGAGGAGCCGGTATTTCCAAAAGATCGCCTGGAATAATAGTTTCTATATCACGAGCCTTAGAAAAATGTTTGAAATCAGCAACATTTGGAAAATAGTATGTATTCGGATTCCACGCCATTCTCGTTTCCATTAATTTTGGAGACGTGGCAAAAACGATGTGTGACCTCTCAACTAAATCTTTTTCGGCTTGTTCAAAAATATTTACAGGCATACCTGGTTGGGCTTTAATATCGTCAACACAGTGGTAAATAATTTTTTTAAAACCTTTTATATTCAACAAACGAACCGTCAGCGGATTATACGTCCATAAGATTTCCTGCTTAATGCCCATTTTATTAATATAGAACTTAAGCATCGCGGACATAAGAAATCTGTTGAACCGGCGAATGAAGCTATATCTCTGCAAAGGAACAACAAAAGGCGACCACACACAAATATTTTCCCTCACCTGGCGAGGCCCTACAATCAACTTCTGCAGGCGATTAAGAATTCGTCTGATATCCTGGGCGCTTGCACTTGGGCGTCGCAGACCTAATGAATCAATGTAGAACACCCGATACCCGGATGCAGCAAGCTGCACTGCGACATGCTGCTTATTAGTCCAAAAAGGATTGTCCCAATCTGCCGTAGAAAGCATAACCACGTCATGGGATACGGCGGTCATTAAGTGTTTATTCTCCAATTAACTAATGTTTCTGTAGAAATTAGATATGTTACTGAATATTTGTCGTTGAAATACCAAAATATTTTGACATCCTGTCGAGAATGACGTCGGCTCTTTTTGCCCAGGTATTCTCTAAAGCAACAGTTACCCTCTTATTTCTAATTTCTGGATCATTTTCCTCTAAAGCGTGTTTCAAACATTCAACAAATTGTAGTTTATCAGAAGCAACGTAAATCAGGTCGACAAAACGATCCGCAGGGGAGAGTGGCAGCGATACTATGGGTTTGCCGGATAACAGATACTGGTAAATTTTCATAGATTCGTTGCCGCGGGTGCTAAAATCAGCCTTTTTAAAACTGATAAGGACATCAAAACTCGACAGATAACCAGGAATTTCAGTAAACTTCCGTTCGCCAAGATAAGAACAATTATTATGCTGATCTATAATTCTTTTAATACGTTTTAGTCTTTCTCTATTATCTATACGGCCAATAAGGACAAAGTCAACATGGGGATAGCTGGCAATGGCATATTCCAGCAAATCCAAATCCACGAGTTGATTGATGTTTCCCACGTATCCCGCAATCTTACGGGTATGATTTTCGAAATATTTTTTAGAAATACTCGCGGAAAATTCATCAGAATCAACACCATTTGGTAAATATTCGATGTCCTGTCCCGCATAGCTTCTGTATTCCTCTAATGCAGGAGAAGTTGAAAATATCCATTTGCACTTTGGGAGAATGCTTTTGCAAACATCTATAAATTTATTTTTTGCTGTCGAGCCTGTTGTCCTTGCTATTACATCATCAACTAAATCTGCGATTAAAATATCATGCTTAATGGTATTTATTGCTTCCGGTAAATAGCTTGAAGGCGGGTATGCAACAAGCACTACGTTCTCCTTTGACTGCACAAACTTCTTATTGATGATATTCGCTTGAAGTCTAATTAAATAATTGCTTATCTTTCTCAGTACCGTAATATAATCCCATGAATAGAGGACAAAAATACTATAAACAAAAATCTTTTTCTCGCCGTTAGCCAATACAGGAGCAAAAGAGAACGCTTTCTTGAAATGGAGCTTGTATGCCTGTTTTACATTATCATCCTTTGCCTGCCACCACCTCACGATAAGACCTAAAATACCCCTTGGGGTAAGAGGCTCAATATGAAGCACACTCTCAACAGAATTTCTCTGAGCAAGTTCCATTAACAGCGCTTCGTTTCTGCGCTTGAATAATCCCCAGTCACATTGCCGCCACAAAAAGATAAAGTTAATTTTCCCTTGTTGTTTACCCATTCTTACCTCATTGAACTTATTGATATCGCATTGGATTCAGCCCTTGTTTAGTTTTCGTAAACATATAAAAAATTAAATGTCATCATCATCAAGCAAATCTTCGCTATCAACCTCGCCGTCACTTTTATAAAAATTACTATTAGGAATTTGTTTAGAAGTGTCAAAGATTTTGTGCCTATTTTCCTCGAACCATCCGATTGATCCTAAGCCTGCAACACTATTGTCTGAAAGCACCGCAATTACATCCTCTCCGTATCTTCCAAGTGTTTTTGTGCTTGGATAGAAAACTATTACCACAATTCTGTCAGAAAGGCGATTTATAAAATATTTTAGCGCTGCATCAGGAAGGTGCTGCAAGGCATTCTCTTCAAGAAGTATCCAATAATTTTTAGAATGTATTGCACCCAGCAATGCCAATGCAACTTTCAGATCAGCGCCTGCCTGGTTCCATTTTTCAGATGGAATGTGGTTGTCTAAATCGCAGGAAAGTTGTTTTTCAAGCTTACCGCATAATCCTGTTTCTTCCAATTCTTTCTGGAGGTCTTGCCAGGAATAACCGGCAGGAAGACTTAAAAATTCCCTTAATGAACCATACACATTCCCGTAATTTAATGTCATGAACCATACAGAGCTCAGGGCATTCCCTGCTTCTTGCTTTGAATGTCCAAGCAGACAGTTAACTATAAATGCCAGTGTGTAGCGGTTAAGCTTAACCGTACTGATTAGTCCGAGCCTGCTTCCTTTGCATAATTGCCAATTCTTCAAGGAATTTTCTATGGGTTTAGCAGCTAGTATCATATAGTTTGTTGGATGCGACTCACTGTTTTCCTGTGATGTCTCCGTGTTATTCAGAAATTGAAAATATCTTTTTATTTGCGGATAAAATCTATTTAGATTGGTAATTTGTCTGCTTAATTGCCTTAAATTAACTAATAAAAAACGCAAGGCAATCAGATAAACAATTAAGCTGCTCCAGTTATCCGCTTTGAAGATAATGCGGGTTCCCATAATCAGGAGAAGCACAAAAATAGTAATTGCAAATAATATGTTGCTGACAAGGTGACTGGTTTCCAGTACCTTTAGGCGTCCTACGTAAGCATCTATATATTGCTTGATTTTGCCTGAAGAGAAAAGCTCATTTTCAAGCCAGGATTCATTTTTGGACAAAGGGATGGATATACCCTTCTGTCGTTGAATAATCTGATTATATTCAAGCGCATATCCTCGTACATAATTTTCCATTCGGGTAGAATTTCTGACACCGACAATATTTATTTTATATTGGAAAAATGAAGCTATTCCAAAAAATACAATCATAAGACAAGTTAAAGAAATATTGGTATAAAATAAAGTGCAGACAGATACCAATAACGTTATTGCAGGAACAACCGTGACGAGAAGTATTCCCATCGCCCTGCTATTATTTCGCGAGTCGATGCGTACAAGCCTGGAAATAGTTCTATCATCAATAAAGCTTTGGTTGGGTGGAGTCCATATTTTAATACTAGAACCAAATAAGGAGAATATCCTTTTTGAACAAAACTCCTCATATTTCCGCATCAATGCGATAGTTTTCGTTTTTGAAAAATAAATTAACCAGGCGGATAGCAAAAGGAAGAGAAAAACACCTGTTCCCAAAAGGAAAAGAAGCACAATCGAAGTCCGCGCTTGAAATTCATGTCCTAACAATTTAACGATTCCGCCTTTTTCCAGTGCATGTGCATAATATATAGCGAAACCAATAGGCAATAATTGAAAAGAAGTTCCCAAAAAGCCTGCTAAGAGAATAAAGATCGACTCCTTTTTAAATCTCCAGACCGAATCGGCGGCTATCAACTTAAGAGTAGCGCTATATTGACGAATTGTTTCTATGAATTTATTCAAATCTTATAACCAAATTCCTTCATGCGTGAACTGCAAATTTGCTCAATGCGACTCAAATTCTCAATACCAAAAAAATCTTCCCACGAAATGCTGCGGTTGCCGCGCGGCTGATATTGTACGTCCAGCCTATCTGTTATATTAGCCTTCTCCGGAATATGCAGTTGTTTGGCAAGCTTTACTACAAAGCCGTATTTATCAGCTAAAAAATCTTCGTATTTTGCCAGAATCATCCGGTCACGATAAAGCAAGTAATTATCAACAGCCTTGTTCCATTTATGTGACAAGGTTCCAATATAATTCTCAGTTTTATCTCCACCCCATACACTTGCGTTCAGCGTCATCCTGAACCTGTTTAAAGATACAGAAGAGAAAACCTGCTCATTAATTTCGTCGATATTCCCGGGGATTTTCATTCGATTTAACAAACTTCGAATATTATCCCGCGGATCACGGACTACAAATACATACCTGGCCTTTGGAAACGCCTTTAATACCTGACCGGCAAAGAAGGTCATATTTGGTTCTTTAATAATATCTGTTGAAAAGTAAAATCGATGACGCCTGACCATATCCTGGAAATCAATCTGTCCCTGCATCACTTCAAATACAACAGGCACCCACAGAGGCGGGATATCAATTGTTTTGGATAATCCCCCAAAGTCAGCCAGCAGATGGGCAATGGCAGATGTGCCGGATTTCTGGTTTCCCAGCACAATAATGGGATTCTCGTTAACGGCAGCAAATCGGCTTTTAATATAACAAAATAATCGTTTCTTATATTTTTTTATTTTTGGTGATAGCATAGCGGTTTCGTGGGTGCAGAAAATGCTCCGCCCTTACAAAGCTCCGGGTGTCCCATTGAGCAATAATTGGTACAACTCTGACAGTTTATCATTTAGTTTATCAATATTATAGTATCTCTCAACATATTCCCGGCCTGTCCTGCCCATCTGAAAGCGCATCTCCGGGTGCTTTATGAGAATCTCCAGTTTGCCTGCTAAGGCGTCGGCATTTCTTTCAGGCACTAGGAATCCCGATTCTCCGTTCTGGACTAACTCAGGTATTCCACTATGCTGGGTACTAAGGACAGGTATGCCCTGCGCCAGGGCTTCCATTAATACCACAGGAATCCCTTCTTCGTCTCCATTTTCTCCGACGATGCTCGGGGCAATTAAAATATCCGCATTTTTCAGTAATTCTACAATCTCCTCTTGTTGCTTCCAACCGAGAAGTTTAACATTATCCCCTATATTCAATCTTTCAATCAAACCTTCCAGAGTAATCTTTAGTGGGCCGTCACCGGCTATACTATATTCAATATTTGGATACTTACTGAGCGCCTCCGCAACTGCCTGAACTGCATATTGAACCCCTTTCTTTTCAATGAGTCTGGCAATTGTCAGCAATCGCACTTTGCCATCTTTTCCTGGCGTATGTGTAGAAAAACAGAATTTACTCGTATCGATACCCATCCTGTGCACAATAATCTTTTGATGACTGCAGCCCAGTTCCATCAACTTATTTTCCCATCGTTCGCTAACTGGAAGAAACAAGTCTCCTTTCAGGAAAAGGTTTTTGTATATGTCAGCGCCGTGTTTTTGTATATACGAAGACATATCATAACCATGAAAAGTGGTTACCACTTTTCCTTTAATAACGCCCAGGTCTTTCAATAATATGCCTAAAATACCATTTGGCCCGAAGTGACAATGAATAATATCATACGGATATTTATCTAAAAAAGGAGATCCTGCACATAATATTTTTAGAATAGAACCTTTTCTACGTCTGCTTAATCGCCATGTTTTCAATAGGCTCCTGGGTTTTTTATAAAAATATTTGATTATAAGACCCGTGATTTCTATATAACGTCGCAACGTGCCTGAGGGTAACTCTCGGAAATAATACGTATGGTTTAATAGGTTATATTGTGTTACGTCAGGATGTATCTTGGGATTGTTATCTGACTGCACTGCATAAATATCAACCCTATGCCCACGATCTATTAAGCCAGTAATCTGATTTAGAATAAAAGTCTGTGATAAGGCTGGAAACTTACTGACAATAAAGGCTATTCTCATGCGATGCCTGTTATATCAAACTTAAAATATCGGCGTATTTTTGTCAAGGTATTCGTATAAATCCAGTGGTGATGCTTTTAAAGGAATTTTTAACTGATAACATGGGACATTTTCGAATATTTCCTGAAATCTTTGTACGGATCTTTCTTTTATTTCCTCAATTTTAGGAAGCGGACTATCTGCCCCGCCGCCATTACACAGACAAGAATATTTGAAAAATGGACTAATTTCAAGCGATAGTATTTCAGAGGCTATATTGCTAATTATGTGCGGATTGATTTCGTCTATTTCGAAATCCTTCACACTTGTCCTCACCAGGTTAACGGCCTTGTTTATAGATGCGGAACTGCTCACCTTTTCAATCCCAAAAAATATTCTGGGATCAACTCTGCGTCGAACCGAACTCTCCCCATATCTTAATTTTCTGTAAAACCAATTTAATTTATCGAAAACACCTCTTCCTTTCATCAACAGAGTATGCAGCTCTAAATCATTTTTAACGTTATAGGGATAGATTTGGATGTATTTCGGATTAAAGTATACACGCCCATCACTGTCTATAATGCTGAGATCGTCGGATAAGTATCTCCAGCCCTCTCTTTTAAGTATTTGCATCATGATGCTTGTTTTACCGGCGCCTCCCGCAGCAACAAACAGTATCGCCTTCCCACCCTTCTCTATACTGCTTGCATGGATAAAGCTTGCCCCCCTGGTTTTATCGGTCAAAAATTTTAATTCCATGATGAAATCGAAGATGTTGTACATAAAATTTTTTGCAAGCGTTTCTTCGGTCGTAAAAAAATTCCAATCCCCGAATCGCTGCCGGATTTTGGAAATCCGCTTTTTCTTTATTACAGGAGATACATTCACTTCCAGCGGCTCTTTCTCAAAAATCTTTCCTTTGATCTCAAATTTCAAAGGAGTGCTTTTTAAAGCGAAATACCGTGCATTGTAAAAAATATCGGATGCAACGGTAACATCAGGGGGGACATCGAGTATCTTATTATTTATCCTAAAGATTACTTCGGGCGCTTCTTGCGTTTCGGGATAACCAGAAAGCTCTTTTAAAATATTATTATAAACTTCCCCGTTTCCGGATAATTCTATTGGTATATCGGCCACTATGAACTTCATGTTTGGTTTTTATTTTTCCCACCCAAAGTTAATACCCAGGTATTCATACAGTCTGTGATTGTGAGGTTCGAAATAATCGAGTAACCGGCTTCTTACAGCAGGATCCATTTTTTGATAAGAACCGACATTGACCTTTTTGAAATCCGTCGGTTGCCAGCCCGGCAAGCCTAAAAATTGCAATACTTTCTCAATCGTGGCTTGTGAATCTTTAAAAAAATCCTCGCTTTTTATAATTAATATGTGTTCTTTTTTAAAATACTGGTGCAGGCGCTGTAATTGTTCAACGTAAATTCCCCTCGATAGATAAGAATAATGCAGATAGTTAAAGCTATAGTAATTTTCATCATTTATAATTTTATCAAACTCTCCGCGAAGTCTTTCTTCTTCCATTTTTATTGCATCTTCGAAGGACAGGCTTTCACGTTTTTTTCTAACCTCATGATAGTAGTGTGAATATGCTCTATCAACGGGATTTCTGAGAAGGACTATTATCTTAACATCTGGTAACAGTTCAAAAATTCTTCTGGGGGCATGCGGATGGAAAATATAGCCAGGAGTTGCTTCTCCAGTAAGGAAATCCCGTTTACATATCCGAGTAACGTAATACTTATATGGTAATAACGGGAAATATGCTCTGTACCATTTGACGCCTTTTTGAAAGTATTTGGTATTAAAAAAGTAAATTTCTTTAACGAATGCGGGAATAACTGATGGATGTTTGACTAAATTCCTGTAAAGAGAAGATGTCCCACATTTTTGAGCTCCGACTATGAGAAAATCGGGCAATACTCTCAAATGGCTGGTTGAGCATCTGAAAAAAAAGTTACCCTTTCCGATTGTATCTTTTACAATTTTTTTCACAGTCATGAATTTTTTTCTCTCTCGGCTTCTTTTTCGCAACTTTGCCAAAAAACAAAAAATAGATTTCGTTTTCTTCTAACCCCCGACCCATCCTTTCGCGTTGCAGATTTTGCAAGGATTGCAATTGCTGCAGCCAGCACCTGTACAAATCTTTTTACTGTTGTGGACTTGTCCTAAGCCCTTGCACGTTTCACATCGTTTGGCAGAATCAGGGATTTGTCCCGACCCACCACAACCAGTACATTTTATACAATAGCTGCAACCCTTGCCGCTGCATGGTACTTTATTGTCGGTATGCCATAGCCCGCTTCCGCAACATTTAAAGCACCTCTGGCTTGCTACCGCAGAGGAGGTGCAAAGTAATCCTGCAAAGAGGCACCATACAACTATGCAAACCAGCATTTTTAACCTAAATCTTTTATTTCTCATCTATTTTCTCCTTCATAAATAAATCTATACTATTAATTGTAATTACTCACAGGTGCTTGTCAATGCTTTATTTTGTTGTAACAATTTAGTTTTTTGAAAAATTCCAATAATGAAGGATGTTTGCCCCTACTTTTTCAAAAAACTAAATTGTTACCAATATTGTGCTTTATTCTTGACATAAATTTTCTATAATATTAGTATAATAAACTTTGGCATGTCCAATAGTTACAACTAAATTTATTAAAACTGAATAGATAAATTTACGATGCAAAACAGGCACAACATACTCGTCATCGACGATGACAATCTGATGCAAGTATCATTAAAGAGTCTACTGGAAGAAAATGGATACCGGGTTTACACGGTATCTGACGGAGACGAGGCCGTTCAAACCCTGGATAAAAACAGTGTAGATTTAATTCTGTTCGACCTGAGACTGTACGATGACAGAGAGCTTTCGTTAGTAAACAGGATTAAAGAAGCATCGCCGGATACCATTATACTCATCATGATTGACCAAAGTAAAATCAAGACGGTAATCAACACCCTGTGTTTAGATACCGTTGACTACATACTTAAACCTTTCGATCCTGATTATTTGAAGAAAACCGTCGAGAAAGCCCTTTACAAGCAGCAATTGGAAGCAAGCCTTAAAAAGTCACTGGTAGAGAAGGAAATTATCAACAACATCAACAAAATCATTGCCACCAGTTTGGATATCCGGGAAGTCTTTCCAAATATATGCGATGAACTAAAGAGGGTGATTTCATTTGATCGCGCCTGCTTAATCATCTCAAACGAACAGGGACAATGGTTTCAGGTGTTTGCATTAACGAAAACATACAACTTTAGTGAGATTAATGAAGGCGGCTCTTTCCCCCTCTCCGGCAGCCTTCTTGAAGAAGTTATTAATACCGGTCAACCCGTAATAGTCAATAATACAGGAAAATGCCGCTTCTGGACGGACAACGTGTTATATAAAGAAGGAATCCACTCACGTCTCGGATTCCCGCTCACATACAAGGGCAAGGTGCTCGGCGCCATTACTTTTGGCAGCGAGGAAACAAACAGTTTCAACGAACATTCTTATTATTATCTCTGGCAGATAGTTCCACAGCTTGCCATCGCCCTTGAAAACACAAAGCTGTTCAGCCGTATCAAGGCCTCCGAAGAACGTTACAAGACATTATTCAACAATGCTGCAGATTCCATGATGATGCTGGATCTTAATGGAAAGATTCTTACAATAAACCAGCGTGAAGAAGAAATTATTGGTTATAAAATGGAGGAACTCATAGGGAAGTATATTTATGATTTTTTGCCAAAGACGTCAAAAAAATCCATTTTAAAACTTCTTGGAATGGCGGTTAGCGCCAAAGTTCAAACCACTGAAATTGAAGTCATCAGTAAAAACCATCAAATATTAGTTATGGAATTAGACCTTTCGGTGGTAAAAGAAGAAAATAGCGTTTTATACATATTGGTACACTTCAGGGATATAACCAAGAGAAAAAATCTCGAATCAGAACTGAAAGAAGAAAAATGCAAGTTGGATAATATCGTAAGCGAAATAGGCGCTGATCTCCTGGTTATTGACAGGAACAACAAAATATGCTGGGCAAATAAACGACTGATAGAAAATCACCCCTTAGGCAAGAACATCTTAAATCGCACTTGTTTTGATACGTACTGTCACTTTAAATCCGCCCCCACTGATTGTCCCTCCAGCAAGGTGTTTAAAACAGGAAAAATAAATCAAACGGAACATGTCGTTTATAATAAACATAAAAAATTATTCTTAAATGCGATCAGTTCCCCCATCTTTGATAAAGACGGAAATGTGGTACAGGTGCTGGAATTAATTCAAGATATCACAGAAAAGAAACAGGCAGAAGAGGAACAAAAAAAACTTCAGCAACAATTAGTACACTCTGACAGATTAATCTCCCTTGGGCGACTTGCAGCCGGTGTTGCTCACGAAATTAATACACCTCTCGCTATACTTTCGGGTATGGTACAAGGTTTTCTTGAAAGAAATAGTACATTCACAAGAGAAACAGTAAAAGAATTCAGGACTATGCAAAAGGTAACGAAACGTATTGAAAAAACGGTAGATTCATTATTAGACCTGTCGCACTCAGAGGGAAACGAGTACCCGAAACCCATCAACATCAATGAATTGATTAAAAACACGGTGTCTCTCATTATTGACCAATTCACGGCAAAAAACAAAAATATTCTCTTAAAACTCTCTTCACGATTACCCAAAATCAAAGGATTTGCAGAGCAATTGCAGCAGGTATTTATGAATTTACTCATCAACGCAGACGATGCTACTTCGGATGGCGATACCATTTCAATATCCACAGCCCATAATGAGAGAAACACCATCCACATCAGTTTTAAAGATACCGGTATTGGTATTCATAAGGATCTTCTGCCTAAAATCTTTGATCCATTCTTTACGACAAAAGAAGTGGGCAAAGGAACGGGACTCGGCTTGTCTATTACTTATGGAATTATAGAAAGACATTGTGGTACAATCCTTGTCAAAAGTAAAACAGGTAGAGGCACTACCTTTGATATCAATTTACCTATAGATTTTGGAAAGGCGATAGCCCATGGATAGAGGAATAAAAATATTAGTCGTAGATGATGATAAGGACTATAATTTCTATTTAACTAAATTTTTGTCTGATGAGGGATACGTAACCAAAGGCATTACAAAACCGATGGATACACTGTCCACATTGGAACAGGAAAAATTTCATATCGTCATACTCGATTTAAAAATGCCGCAAATAAGTGGTACGGAATTACTCAAAGAAATAAAATCGAAATATCCGAATCTTTGTGTTATCATATTAACGGGATATCCTTCCTTTAAAACAGCCGTAGAGACGATGAAACTCGACGCATTTGACTACTTAAAAAAGCCATTTGATTTAAATGATTTGCGACGGGCGCTCAATAATGCGCAAAAGACATACTGCCTTATTGGAAGCTCAAAGGATAAACTCAAGAGTTCTGTAGGAAAGAAACTTAAATTTTTAAGAAAGAGCAAAAAAATCACCCAGAAACAATTGGCAAATCGTACAAGTTTATCACCAAGTTTGCTATCACAGATAGAAAATGGACAAATAGCGGCCTCCCTTACCACCCTGGATAAATTATCAGCGGCGCTTAACGTCAAAATATCATATTTTCTTGATGAAGAGGTTGTTGAAGTTCCAGCTAATGAATAGATAAGATATCGGCCTTTTATACAGCGTTATTTTTGCAGGAGTTTTACTGAATGGATAGACTGTTCAATATTATCTCAAATTTAGGTTCTCCCAGAATCATGGTTATTGGGGATTTAATGCTCGATAAATATGTATGGGGCGAGGTAAAACGTATCTCACAGGAGGCCCCCATCCCGGTTATCAACGTCTCTTCGGAAGATGTCCGGCCAGGAGGCGCTGGCAGTGTTGTAAATAATTTGAAAACACTGGGAGCACAGGTATTCGCCTGCGGAACCATCGGAGATGATATACATGGACATACGCTCATGACCATTTTCAAGCAACTTGGAGTAGACACGGCTGGAGTTATTGTTGACAAGAGCCGGCCAACCATTATGAAAATGCGTCTGATGGGACATTTACAAACTGCCGGGAAAGGGGTACAGCAACTACTGCGGGTTGATTATGAAAAGACACATGTTATATCTAATGAAATAGAAACACAGCTTAATAACTATTTAAATAAAACTATACCATCATGTGATGTTGTCCTGGTTTCTGATATGAATAAAGGATTACTTTCACATTCATTTCTGAAAACAATTGTAACGCTTTGCAAAAAACATAAAAAGATTGCGATTGTTGACCCCAAACTTGTGAACGATTATTCCTGTTACGAAGGCTTCACGGCCATGACCCCCAACAGGAATGAAACCGAACTTGCCACGGGAATAAAAATTACCGATAATGATTGCCTGCACCGTGCCGCAAACAAACTCGTTTCAAGCCTTTCACTGGAGTATTGCATTATTACCATCGATAAAGATGGCATGTTTCTGTACCACAAAAATGGGAGTGGAAAGATAATACCGACCGTTCCGCGTGCCGTATTTGACGTGACAGGCGCGGGTGATATGGTACTCAGCATGTTTGGCATGGTAGTCGGGAGTGGTCATGGTTTTGAGGAGGCTGCCCCACTTGCCAATATCGCGGCTGGAATAGAAGTCGGGAAGATTGGTGCAACCCCGGTTAGTAAAGGTGAAATTATGAGTGAACTCATGGGTGGCAAAAATCAATTTTCCGGCAAAATCAAGGATATCGAAGTACTCGCAGGCATCCTGAACGAACACAGAAAGAAAAATGATAAAATTGTCTTCACAAATGGCTGTTTCGATATACTCCACATCGGACATATCGAATACCTTAAATTTGCTCGGAAACAGGGCGATTTGCTTGTGGTAGGATTGAATACCGACCGATCCGTTAAGAGCCTGAAAGGTCCCACACGCCCCTTTGTTTCTGAAGTAGAACGCGCAAAAATGCTCGCCGCACTGGAAGACGTTACCTACGTGGTACTTTTTGACGAACAGACCCCATTAAATTTAATCTCAGCCGTAAAACCCGATGTGCTGGTAAAGGGGGAAGATTGGAAAAATGCCGGCGCAGTAGGCAGCGAAATTGTCGAATCCTACGGGGGGAAAGTCGTATTCGCACCCTTTGTGGAGGGAATTTCAACCACCAACATAGTTTCCAGAATAATCAAACGGCACAGCGAAACGGAATCGTTGAAAGATGCCATTGGTCAAACTTAAATTAAATCAGAAACGAATTGCTTATGAATGATATAGAATTACAACTACAAGAAAGTATCGATACCAAAAAGGCATTATTATCTGCCAATCTTGATATAATCAGGAAAATAGCAGATACTGTGGTAAATGCATTCAGGAACAACCACCGCATTTATCTCATTGGCAACGGCGGCAGCGCTGCGGATGCCCAGCATATTGCCGGTGAGCTAATTGGAAGGTTTAAAATGAACCGGCGTCCACTACCTGCGGTTGCCCTCACAACCGATACCTCTGTAATGACTGCACTTGCAAATGACTTTGGCTACGATACCTGTTTTGCCAGGCAAGTCGAGGCGCTGGCTAACAAAGGCGACGTTATCATGGCTTTCAGCACAAGCGGAAATTCAAAAGGCATCCTAGATGCGGTTAAAGTTGCAAGGGACCGTGGGGCAATTACCATTGGATTTACCGGAAAGGGCGGCGGTCTTTTAGAAAATGCAGTTGATATCTGCTTAAAAATCCCATCAACCAATACACCCCGCATACAGGAATGTCATATCACCGTTGGGCATATCGTATGCTCGATTGTCGAAAAAGAACTTTTTGGGGCAGCAAATAAGTGAACAAGAAAAAGGCCGTATTTCTCGATCGTGACGGCACTATTGTCGTCCACGAGCCTTATCTGAGTTTTCCCGAACAACTAAAATTATTACCAAATGCCGCAGAAGGCATCCGCCTCTTCAAGGAATCCGGTTATCTGGTCATAGTTATCACCAACCAATCGGGTATCGCCAGGGGGTTTTTTGATGAAGAACGGTTAACGCTTATTCATAAGAAACTAATGAGTATGCTGAAAGATGAGGGTATCGAGATTGATGATATTTATTATTGCCCACACCACACAGAAGGAATTATCGAAACGTACAAAGTAGACTGCGATTGCAGAAAACCCAAACCCAAAATGCTCCTGAATGCCGCAAAACAACACGACATTGACTTATCCCAATCCCTGATGATTGGCGATTCAGAAGTAGATATGCTTGCCGGCAAAAATGCAGGATGTACCTGTGTATTTATAAAAGACGTTTGTAATAAGGATTCAGGCATTTCTCCAATAGGTACGGATTATATCGTAAAGGATTTGTTAGAAGCCTCAAGGCTTTTTACTCAAGGCAAGATAAAGAATCTGTCAGACAGATAGCAGAAGATGTGTTAAAAAGAATGATTTAAGTGAGTTTACTGAATAGTTTCAGTTTCTTTTACCACCCAATCCAGATAACTCTTTGAACCCTGGATAATCGGCAGGGCGATGATCTCGGGTACTTCATAGCTGTGTAGCTCTTTGACTCGTTTTTCCACGGTGTCGAACAGTTCTTCCCTCGTCTTCATTACCATCAATACTTCACACTCGATATTCAATTTCCCCTGCCATTTGAAAATAGACTCGATTGGCTGCACGATATTGCAGCAGGCGACTTTGCCCTCTTCCACCAGAGTTTGACCAATCTTCCGAGCCTCTTCTATTGAACTGGCCGTTACAAAAATTACAATCGTTTTTGTCATATTCGACGAATGGTTCTATATAGTATTACCTTATACTTTTTACTTCAAGTTGTGCTTCTTTGTGCTCTTCGTGTCTTTGTGGTTAAATTCATTTTGGTGCGGCTATGCCTCGCCATGTTATCTTGCCAGACCTCTTTCAATTGTTTGCTTGTCGCACATCCCGCCGCGCCTTTTTAAAAGTGATTCAATTTCCCCGCTGCCCTCTTCATCCCGTGTTACATATACCAGCGTACAGCGGCATCCTTTAGGGCTTTTACAGCCGGCGTGCGGGGGTTTTATATCGTGAAGCGTTTTATGGTTGGGAAGCAGATGGCGGCCGTCCAGCGCTTTACATACATCGCAGGTATTATCGTCTTTTGTTGCTGAATAGTAAACATAGGCTATTTCTTTCAGGTGGGTATTGAATACGTCTGCATTTTTTTCTTTGTTGCCTTGAGGGGTTTTATATGTATTTCTTGCTGTCCCGCCTTTGATACTATTTTTAATCAGATAATAAATAAGGTAGACTGCTATTAGAAATACAAGAAAACGTATCATTGATTACACGGAACCTTTGGGCTTTCTCAGCATGAACAAAAACAATCCGCCCACAACCAGTATCGCTTGTGTCAATATGATACTCTTGATCCATATTGCAAAACATTTCCATAACAGATCAGTGCCACGCAATTGCTCAGTTGCGACAGAAACACGCATAAAGGCATAGATTGAAATCAATGAGATAATAACTGCCATAACGATTATGATAAATGCCTTTAGTTTTTGTTTCATGGTTTTCTATCTTTCAATTGTCGTGTTTATCAAAGGTAACAATTACATTTTCCGGTTCGTTCTGTTTATTCACCGTTTCTATATTTTTGCCTTGTTCTTTAAAGTTCACATCCATGGCCTTTTTATATTCCGAGACTGCCTCATCTATCATATCCTTTTCCTCATAGGCGTACGCTAAATTATACCGGGCGCCGATATTTTCAGGGTCGGTATTCACGGTATTCCTGAATTCATTGATGGCATTCTCTACCATATTTTTACTTGCATACGCCAATCCCAGATTAAAATGGGCTTTTGCCGAAGCAGGATTCAATTCCAACAGTTTTTTCCATGTGGAAATCGCATCGTCATACAAACCCTGCTGCAAATAAACGCTGCCCAGTTTATCGTAAGCCTCCGGGAAATTTGCATTGGTTGTAATGCTCTTATTATACATAACAGCGGCTTTATCTAATAAACCTCTCTCAACGTAAGCCTCACCCAGCTTATAAAGGGCGCGGGTATTATCGGGATTCGTTTTTATAATATTTTCAAATTCCAAAATCGCCTCGTCACACAGTCCTTTCCCATAATATGCCTCACCAAGATTGAGTCGTATCATTACATTGGAAGCATCTTTCGTCAAAATCTCTTTATACACATTTATGGCTTCATCCAGCATTCCTTTCGTGGCATACGTATGGCCCAGATAGCAAGAAGCCAGCAAGTCGTTAGGATTTTCATCTGCGACTTTTTTAAAAGACGCTATAGCCTCATCGAAAAAACCTCTCGTATACTGATTGTATCCGGCAATACTTCCGGGGGCTATACCCTTGCTGGCGATTTGATACGCCCTGGTCTTTTCATAAATTCTTTTCCCTTCGATGGCGAGTTCCAGATTCTTCGTGGCTTCCATGTCTTTGGAATTTATTTTTAACGCCTGATTATGCTCGGCAATGGCCTCATCAAACATATTTTTATTCCTGTAGGCAAAACCCAGGTTGTCGTGCGCCTTGGAATAATCCGGATTAATTTTAATTGCCAATCTAAATTCCGCTATCGCTTCATCAAACATCTTTTGCTTACAATATGAAACACCGAGGTTGTTGTGTGCCTCTGCAAAATCAGGGCTGATCGTAAGTGCCCTCTTAAATTGCACGATTGCCTCATCGAGCATATCCTTATTCACATAATTTGCGCCAAGATTATTAAACTCCATAGCCAACTGGTATTTGTCTGACTCACTGCTGTTCTTTGATTGTTTTTTATTCGAAGAAGCGCATCCAAAGAAGCACAGCACAAGACAAATACACATTAACGTCTTTTTCATCTGGCATTTGGATTTTGTCATTTTTCACCTATAAAAAACTCTGCATGTTGTGGTAAATTTATCTTACTGCCTGTAATCATGCTGTGTGAACAATATTTTCATTAATTTATATAGAAACAATATCAAAGTCAATAATAAAAACCTGCTTGGCGTTTAAATAGTTTCTTTAGTTTCTATGACTGCAACAGCCCCAATACCTCGTTCCTCAATTTATTTGTTACCTGAATAGTATATTCACGATCTGTCCTTGAGTTGTCAAAAGACAGAGGTTTGCCAAAATTCATCTTAACATATCTCTTTCCCGGGTTAGAGAGCCATCCGCGTTTTGGCATAAATTGATTACTGCCGCAAATAGCCATAGGCACAACTCTCCTCCCTGATTTCAAGACAATCAACGAAATACCTCTTTTAAATTCTCCCAGGCGGCCATCCTCACTACGCGTCCCCTCAGGAAAGACTACAAGAGATTTTTTCGCTGTTAATTTTTTGATAGCCGTTAAAAGGGTTTCATAAGCCTTTCTATCTTCACCTCTTTGAATGGGAATGTGTCCCGATGCCGTCATGTAAGCCCCCAGGATTGGAATGCGAAAGATAGTATCCTTCGAGATAAAGCTAAAATTTATGGGTATACAGGCGAGAGAAAGTTTAATATCCATCATACTTTGATGGTTTGAGATAAAGATGACCGGCTCGTCCCTTGGTATGTTCTCTAACCCGTGAATTTCTATCTTCATGCCCAGGAGTTTAAATGCAATGCGGCTAAACAGCCTTTCTATTGTATTAAATATATTTTCTTTGTCTTTTGTATCCATAGCTAATATTGCAGACATCAGTGTAGAAAATATCCAGAGCGAGATGAACAACATCCATGAATACAAAGTAACCACTATCTGATAAAATTTATACATAACTAGCTTGCTTCCGCCTTCCGCTCCTAAAAATAATCAAGTCCTATTTATATAATTGTCATTATTTTAGCTTCAAATTACTGTTTTTCAATAATTAAGATTTTGTTTGACAAATTGGTACTTAAGGCATAACCTTAAATTTAAAATAAAATATTAAAATGTCCCCGA
Organism: Planctomycetota bacterium; assembly: GCA_023261485.1. Lineage (GTDB taxonomy): Bacteria > Planctomycetota > Brocadiia > Brocadiales > Brocadiaceae > Wunengus. The sequence goes on along the minus strand of JAHFOY010000016.1, from coordinate 5,702 downwards.
ATATTACCAAATCCATGAAGGAACTATTCTTTAAATCAATCCAAACATTAAAGGGTCTGTTTGACTTTGTTATCCTTCTAAACTACAGAGACAATAAGTCACAAAACAGCCAGGATGTCCTAATCGCATCTTTACGGACGGTTGCCAAGGGCGCTATTGTAAACAGATTTTATGGCGGAATGGCGCTGTTATTTTCAACGTGTCTGCTTTTATTACTACTGGGTGCGACCTGTATTTATGGTCTTATGCGATTTCCATTCGGTCTTGCTATTTTCTATATCTGCTGCCTTGTTATATTATTTCTTGTCTTCTTAAGGATATTCCTGTTGCCCTTGTTATCCTTATTGAACAAAGAAAAAATTGCATTATTGATCGAGCAAAAATATCCCACCTTAAATAACGCCCTTATCAGTTCAATTCAATTATCCAGGTACAAATTACGGGAAAAGAAAGTAGCATATTCTGAGCAAATGATCTCGAAGCTTGTGGATAATACGGCAAATCAATTAAGGCAGCGAGACCTCAGCCGTGTAATTAATAAAAAGTTCCTCCGGTTAAGCTGTATAATTCTGAGCCTCTCTGTGTTTATTTTTGGTACAACTTACACATTACATCGTTCATACTTCAATAAAAACATACCCCTCCTTTTTAGCTGCCTCATTCACGGAAAAGGAATTTATGAAAAGGGACTGCCCACTCATGCAGGTCCCGTCATTGGAGATATTACGATAAGTTATCGATACCCGTTATATTCAGGATTGCAGCAAAAAACTGTCTACAATACCAGCGGAGATATTAAGGCATTGAAGGGAAGTGAGGTGCAAATTAGCGCTATAAGTGACCGAGCCCTGGCATCTGCGGCAATCATCTTTAATGATTCAATCAAAATTCCCTTTGTGTTGGAAAACGGCAAAATAATAAAAGGCACGCTATCGTTACTCGAGAGCGGAACGTATGCTTTTGAGACTACTGATACCGTGAGTAGAACTTTTAAAGATACAATACTTCATAAAATTCAGGTTGATTCAGATCAATATCCTGAGATATCCATAAACGCCCCGGCAAAAGATATTACTGTCAATGAAAAAGACGTTGTAGAACTCAAATACACGACCAATGATGACTTTGGCGTAAGTGAAATTTCTCTTGTATTCGAACAGAAGAATGAAAGAAAAGCCAGGACAATCACCCGCTTTAGTAAAAAGCAACTCCAGTATGGCGGCGCTTATTCGTGGTCATTAAGCGAATTAAACCTGCAGCCGGATAATAAAATTCCATACCATATAGAGGTAAAAGACAACGATACAATATCAGGCCCTAAAATCAGCAGTTCCAAAACGTATTATTTGGAAATATACAGCTCAAAGAAAAAACACCAGGAACTCGTGCAACTACAAGAGGCGCTGCTAAGAGAATTACTCCATATGTTATCCGATGACCTGACGAAGAGGATAGATGATGAAAAGTGCACCTCAAAAGATTATCTGGTCATGACGCAAGATGGCATTCAGGAACGGGCAGAAAATATCATCCGTCTTTTTACCGACATTTTAGTTGGTATGCAAGAGGATACACTGGCAAATTACAGCGTGTACTATTCTCTCGAAAACCTGAAAAACAAGTTCCGTAATGTTACTGAAAAAAAGCGGACAGCCATTCGGCAATCTATACAAAATATACCTGAAAATAATCTCCCAATTTCTGTATTGAATGAATTACAAAAAGTCCAGGATGAAGAGGTGTTTGAGGTTGAAAACATTATACTCTTCCTGAATGAGCTGATCCAAAAGCAAAAACTGGACGAAGTGCTGGATACGGGAAAAAACCTTATCCAATCCCAAAACAATATCGAGAAATTGCTCGACAAATTGCGTGAGGGAGAAGATGCAAAACTCAATGAACAGGCGCTTTCAGAACTCAAGCGCATCGAAGAAACCATCCAGCAAATGATGGAGAAGCTTATGAAAATGGCAGAGGGTGAGCACATGGATGAATTTTTGAATGCAGACGCCCTCAAAAATATCGAACAAAACGATATTATGAAAGAATTGGACGCCATGAAGGATGCATTCAATAAGGGAGATTTAAATGAGGCCTTGAAAGCAGCACAGAGGCTGCTCGCCGCCCTCCAGGGGATGATGAACCAGATGAAATCTTCCGCTCAAAACCTTGCAGATTCGTCGTTTGCCAATATGCTCAATGATGCAAATCAATTACTTGATAAAGTATCTGAGCTGGAAAACAAACAAAGAGCGCTTACCGAAAATACCGATAAGCTGAAGAAAGACATTCAAAAACGCACATCGGGATCAACCAATGAAACTTTTAAATCATTTTTCGAAAAACAGGAAAAAAGACTGGATGCAATAAAAAAAGACATCTCTGAAACGAAGGAAATTCTTGCAAAAAACGAATTATTACAGGAATACCTTCGTGTAAATCGCGACTTAAAACGCATGGCTGAGGAAAGAGAGACCATGGCGAGCCGATTTAGCGAATTATTTGGCGGTGACGAAGAGGTTGGTGAATTTCAAAAAGAATCTAACAATCCGGCTGAACTGGCCAGGAAAAATGCCGAACTGAATCGCGAAATCAACAAAGACCCGATGCAGAGGGATTTACTCCATATGTCGCGGGAACTACCGCAGTCGGAAGAAACTCTTTCTCATTTGGAAGAAATGCTCAAGGGATGGGATGCAAAGGAGTCGTTAAACCTGGCAAAAGAAATGTCACAAAACCTGAACCAGTGGAATAGCCGTATGCAAAATACCCTGGAACAAAAAAAACTTGCCAGGAAAGAGGCCGTGCCTAAAAAAGACATTGAGGTAAGTGAAAAGGTCGAGGATGCCACAAATCTTAATCAACAAATCATTAAAGATCTTGAGTCTATAATGCAGTTTCTCGAAGAACAGCAGACTGCCAGTTTAACGGAAGAAGACAAGGATACCCTGCAAAAATATGCTGAGAAACAAAAGGAAATACAAGAAGATACTGAAGAAATCACGGAAACAGCGGATAAACTTTCTGATCAAAATCCATTTATGGACGAGCAGGCTGACAGGCAACTTGACCTGGCGGCAGAATCTATGGGAAAGGCAAAGGAAAAATTGGAGAAACCCGATGTGCAAGGCGCCGTTATTGATGAAAGGGAATCACTGTACCGCCTTGCTGAGGCAAAAAAGGGGATGGAGATGGCGAAGGAACGCATTGCAAAAGGAATGATGGGAACCGGGATTCCGATGCCCATGCCCAGACCTTTCCACGGTCGGATGGACGAGGGTCAATTTGGCGCTTCTACAGAAAAAGTCGAAATACCCTCGGAAGAAGCATACAAAGTCCCCAAGGAATTCAGGCAGGACATCCTCGATGCCTTAAAAGAAGGCCTACCAGAAAAGTACAAAGACCTAAACAAAGATTACTATCAACGACTGGTGGATTAGATGAAAAACATTTAATAAATTTCTAACGCTTTGCAGTGGCGATTGCAGTATGGGCGCATAGTTAAACTTACTGAAAGCGTTGAAGGAATAATCCGTATAGTGAACAAGATATGAAAAAAGCCTTACAGAATTTAAAGCTTTCGACTCTTGACTTCTTAAGAAACTATTTTCGTCGATTTCAAACTTTCCATGAAGCAAATGATTCTCTTGTTCAAATTTGTGGAATCAATGACTTTTTCGGTAATAAGCACGATTTTACAGATTTCTTGGAATTTCTTGAACCCAGACACATAGTTTCTGAAACCATAGAAAGGAGAGAATATGGTGACTTTCAAACACCAAGTATACTAAGCGACTTAGTATGCAGTATTCTTTTGAAGGAAGGCTTTACTCCTAAAATCGTTGTTGAACCTACCTTCGGCAAAGGTTCATTTATTTTATCAGCGCTCAAAACATTTCCAAAACTGAAACAGGTTTATGGGATTGAAATCTATGAATCTTATTTTTGGTTTACAAAATTCGCAATACTCGAATTGTTTGTTGAAAACCCATATTTAAACAAACCCTTGATTTTTCTATACTGCAAAGATGTTTTTAAGTTTGATTTTAGACTATTTGAAAAAGTAGCAACCAAAGAAAATGTGCTTGTACTTGGCAATCCACCCTGGATTACCAATTCGGAGTTGAGTGTTTTGAACTCAAACAACCTGCCAGCAAAAAGCAATTTCAAGTCTTACAATGGACTCGATGCTATCACTGGGAAAGGGAATTTTGATATTGGGGAATATATCATCTTAATGATGTTCAAATCATTTGCGAAATACCGCGGATACATTGCAATGCTGGTAAAAAATTCCGTCATTAAGAATTTGACATATGACATTCCAAAAATGAATTATGACATTTCTGATATGACTGCTTTAAAATTTGATGCTAAGGCATATTTCAACGCATCCGTGGAAGCCTCTTTGTTCAAATGCAGATTAGGAAGAAGTTCTCATAAATATATATGTAAAATATCCTCTCTTGGTTCACCGGATTTAGTTGAAAGTGAATTTGGTTGGGTTGACCGTAAATTTGTATCCGATGTTGCTCTTTATCAGAGAAGTAAAGCCTTTGACGGACACTGTCCTTTCATTTGGCGGCAAGGAGTAAAACACGATTGTTCTAAGGTACTTGAGCTGGAGATAATGAGCGGTAAATATATCAATGGTTTCAATGAAGAACTTACATTAGAAGACGACTTAATTTTCGGCTTAGTGAAAAGCTCAGACATTCAATCACCTTTAATCTCGATGCCCAGAAAATGTATTATATTAACTCAGAAGAGGGTGGGGGAAGATACAAGTTATCTTGCAGATAAATATCCGAATATTTATAGATACCTCACGGCAAATAGCTGTTTTTTCTCAGAGAGAAAGTCAAGTATTTATAAAGGAAAACCGTTGTTTGCAATTTTTGGGATTGGAGAATATTCTTTTAAACCTTACAAAATAGCAATTTCCGGATTATATAAAAAACCAAGCTTCTCTCTAATTTTACCTTTTAACAATAAGCCCATGATGTTGGATGATACCTGTTATTTTCTGGGCTTTGACGATATATCAGAGGCATTAATCGTCTTGGGAATTCTTAATCGCTCATATACCAAAGATTTACTTAGATCAATTGCCTTCACTGATGCTAAACGACCATACACTAAAGATATACTAATGCGTATCAATCTTTTTAAGATAGCTGAATCTCTTGGATTTGAAAACGGTCGCCAACTTCTAACTTGTCTGCCGGATGATATTTCGCAATATATGACTCGAGAAAAATGGGATGCCTTTTTTGCAAAATATGGAAAAGTGCAAGAGGAAGCATATCAACGCGCCCTCTTTAATGAAGTCTCAACTACTCAACATCCCTCTTTTAACCGATAAATATTTACACATGGAGGCATCTATATACTGGTAAAGTATGAAAAAAATCTTTATTACACTCGTATTTCTCTTACCAATCCTCACATTATTTACGGGTGAGGTACACGCACAACTTGATGAAAAATTCTTAGACGTAGTGGGTGAAATAGCTTACGGAGAAGAGTGTCTGAAGACGTGGCAAGTCGACGAGGCTTCTGCGATTGCCAGCAACCTCCTTTCAACTGCTCCAGAAAACCCTTATGTATGTTTTTTTATAGGTGAAGTGCGCTTCTATGAAGGAAATTACAAGGAGTCGTTATCTTTTCTCAAAGAGGCGCAAAAAGAGCCGGGCATTGCA
>JAHFOY010000135.1 GCA_023261485.1 Planctomycetota bacterium | reverse complement strand
AAGGTACTTGATATATATGACAATGTGGATGTTTTCATTTCTCCAAGTAATTTTCTTAAAGATAAATTCCTGGAGATGGGATTTACAAAAGAAATAGTGCATATACCAAATTTTGTTGACATTGAAAAAATTCAAATATTTTTTGCAGATCATGATATTGAATATGCAGAGAAGGATATTTCGATTGTCTATTTTGGCAGGCTTTCTCCGGAAAAGGGACTTTTAACGCTTATTGAGGCGGCAAAACTGCTCTCCAATGAAAATGACGCCAATACTAAATCAAATATAAAAATTAAAATTATAGGCGATGGGCCAATGAGAGAAGAACTACAGGAAAAGGTTAGGATTGAGGGTATAAATAATATTGAATTCTTGGGATACATGAAAGGAGAAAGTCTTTTTCAGGAAATAATAAAGAGCCCAGCGGCAATCCTTCCATCCGAATGTTATGAGAATAATCCTATATCAGTATTGGAGGCTTTTGCACTGGGCAAGCCTGTTATTGGTGCCAGGATTGGGGGGATTCCGGAATTAGTTAAAAATCATGAAACGGGATTAACTTTTGAACCTGGAAATGCCAGCGATTTAGCTGAAAAGATTACATATGTATTGGACAATCCTGATAAAGTTGTAAAGATGGGGGAAAATGCCAGGCTATTTGTAGAACAAAATTCTAACGCTGAAAAATATTACCAAGCACTAATGAACATTTATCAATCGGTTATAAGCGAATATCAAGTAAAGCGGTGTTGATAATGAACAGTAGTATTTTCTTGAATAATGGAAACCTCGTTGGAAGGTTAACCGTTTATAGTGGTAGCGGTATTCTGGATTAGTTAAGTCGACAAGCAATTTGTTATTTATGTTCACTGTGAGGAACACGTCGTAATGTGTGGAATTGTAGGATATATTGGACAAAAAGAGGCTATTAAGGTGCTTCTGGACGGCATCAAGAGACTTGAATACCGCGGGTACGATTCCGCCGGCATTGCATTCATCGAAGACGGCCTCTTGCGATGTGAAAAGGCCGTGGGCAAGATCGCCGAACTGGAGAAAAAACTTTACGGAAACCATTTCTGTACTCATGCAGGAATCATCCATACTCGATGGGCTACCCACGGCGCACCAACCATGGAAAACGCCCACCCCCACTTGGACTGCAACAACGAAATCGCCGTCGTGCACAACGGAATTATCGAGAATTATGATTATTTGAAATCGAAACTGGAACTGGAGGGACACGTTTTCAGAAGCGAAACGGACACCGAGGCGCTGGCGCATCTTATCGAAAAGTATTTCCAGGGCAATCTCGAAATGGCCGTCATGGAGGCTTTGAAAGAGGTTGAGGGGACGTACGGTATCGCGGTGATTTCTCCCAAAGAACCGGGCAAGATCGTAGCGGCCAGAAAGGGTTCGCCTTTAATGTTGGGGATTGGAAACCAGGAATATTTCATCACCTCCGACGTCTCCGCATCGCTGGAACATACACGGGATGTCGTGTACCTGGACGACAATGAAATCGCTGTTCTCACCCACGGCCATTACGAAACCAAGACCGCGCAAAATGTCCCCACATATAAAAAGGTTGAAGAAGTGTTGTGGAATATCGACATGATTGAGAAGGATGGCTACGAGCATTTTATGCTCAAGGAGATACATGAACAACCCCAGGCGTTACGGAACGTCATGCGGGGAAGGGTCGATGGAAGCATCGGTTCGGTGAGGCTGGGAGGTTTAAAAACCTGCGAAAAGGAACTTTCTCAGGCCAAACGCATCGTCATCGTTGCCTGTGGCACGTCCTGGCATGCCGGACTGGTGGGTGAATACATGCTGGAAGAGATGGCACGCATTCCCGTCGAGGTGGAATACGCCTCGGAATTCCGGTACCGAAACCCCGTAATTGAAGAAGGCACGCTTGTCATCGCCATAAGCCAGTCAGGAGAGACAGCAGACACCCTCGCGGCCATGCGGGAGGCCAGACAAAAGGGCGCAAAGTTGCTCTCGGTTTGCAACGTCGTTGGCAGTGCCATCGCAAGGGAAGCCGATTGCGGAATTTATTTACACATCGGCCCGGAAATCGGCGTTGCGTCCACCAAGGCATTTACCGCACAGGTTGCCGTTGTATACCTGCTTACCCTGCACATGATGAATCTGAAACACACCAACGTCCCGACAAATCCTGCTATAATTAAGGCGCTGATGTCCATCCCGGAAAAAATACAAACCATCCTCGACAAGGAAAAAGACATTATAGAGCTTGCGCGAATTTACAAGGACAGTGAAAACGCCCTTTATCTGGGACGAGGATATAACTACCCCGTAGCGCTTGAGGGCGCATTAAAGCTCAAAGAAATATCGTACATCCATGCCGAGGGTTACCCTGCAGCCGAGATGAAACACGGCCCCATTGCCATCATTAACAAGGATATGCCCGTCGTCTTTATTGCCACAAAAGACAGCGTGTACAGAAAGGTTTTAAGTAATATCGAAGAGGTGAAGGCCAGGGGTGGAAGGGTAATTGCCATTGTAACGGAAGGGGACGAGCATATCGCGGAAAAGGTCAACCACGTCTTTTTCATCCCAAAAACCTCCGACGCCCTAACCCCAATCCTTTCGGTAATCCCCCTTCAATTATTGGCATACCACATGGCAGTCATGCGCGGCTGCGACGTGGATAAACCGAGGAATCTTGCCAAGAGCGTGACTGTGGAATAGGGTTCATAACATACTCCAAATTCTTTTTATAACGGACAGTTAGAATTAAATCATATTTAGATTTTATTGAGGTGTGGATTAAATGAAAATACTTGTAACAGGTGGTGCAGGTTTTATTGCATCTCATTTGGTTGATAGATTAGTTGCAGATGGGCATCGTGTCGTTGTGGTTGATAACCTTTCTTCCGGAAGAAGAGAAAATGTGAACCCAAAGGCATTGTTCTACGAGGTTGATATTTGTGATGCTATATCCCTGGAAGAGGTGTTCAAAAAGGAAAAACCGGAGATTGTTGACCATCATGCCGCCCATGTGAATGTGCGTAAATCCGTGGAAATGCCTGCCTACGACGCAAATATTAATATACTGGGCTCGCTCAATCTTTGTGAATTGTCAAAAAAATATAAGGTCAAAAAGTTTATCTATGTTTCTACAGGCGGAGCGGTTTATGGTGAACCCAAGGTATTGCCTGTCAAAGAAACGTGTCCTGTTGAACCTCTTTCGCAGTACGGTGTAAGCAAACACACGGTAGAGCATTATTTATCTATTTTTTACAAATTATATGGGTTGAATTTTACTGTTTTAAGGTATCCTAATGTGTATGGTCCCAGGCAATCGCCGCATGGTGAGGCGGGGGTGGTAGCAATTTTTAGTGAATTGATACTTCAAAATATACGTCCAACGATTTTTGGCGATGGTTCAAAGACGAGAGATTATGTTTATGTGGATGATATTATAAATGCAAATATGATTGTGCTGGGCAACATGGGCAATGGAGAAATTTATAATCTTGGTTGGGGGAAAGAAATTTCTGACTTAGATGTCTTTCTGGCAGTGAGAAGGGCGCTGGCTTCGGATATCGAACCTATTTTTGGTCAAAAACGCCCTGGCGAGATTGATCATATTAGCCTAGACAGTTCTAAGGCAACGGAATATCTCAAATGGAAACCAAAGGTTGGTTTTGAAGAAGGTATTAAACGGTCAACACAGTATTATATGAAATTAAAAAAGTAATAATATTTCACTTCACCGCAGAGAACGCAGGTATTCTCATCGCGGGTTCAGGTTTGCAACCTGAATCCGCATTAGGATTTTATATGAGAGTTCTTCGCCGGTTAATATGGGAAAAAAATGCCAGGAAATTTGTAAAAAATGAATTCAATCAGGAAAAACATTATCAAAGATTTCTAAGGATCTACAAGCAGGTCGGATTAAGAAAATAAAAGTTACTGGATATGATTTAATGATTAAGCTCCTTATTCTGGGTTGTAAAGATTTTCCACCATTCACCAATAAGAAAATAATTTCTGGGGGCATGGAAGTATATACCTATGAATTGGTAAAAAAACTTTCCGGCAAGATAGACATATCAATAGTTAAGGGGCATGGTAAAAATAAAACAAATAGTGATCCCTTTATAAAAAATGTAAAGGTATATAATGTTGCTATTTGGGGAAAATCAGTTTTACAACCATTGAGTCTGACAATTTCCTCCTTATTTAAAACTTTGAAGCTTATCAAGCATGTAGACATAATTAACGCACAAACACCTTTGAGTGCTTTGATTGGGGTCTTTTGTAAGTTTTTTTTTAAGAAACCATACGTTGTCTGTGTTCATATTTTCGGGTCCACAAAAGAGCATGCGGGTAATAATCTCTTTGCACGGATTTACTTTAATATCGAGAAAATAACCCTGAACTATGCCGATGCAATAGTAACCGCAGGTGACTCACTTTCGAAGTTTTTGGTGAACACGCATAAATTATCCCCAAAAAAGCTTATAATGATCCACCCAGGAATGGACGCCCAGGAAGTTAAAGAGGACAATTCGTTTTTACGTGAAAAATACGGCATCGATGATAGAACATTTGTATTGTTGTATCTCGGACGATTTATTAAAGAAAAAGGGATTTTTGATCTTTTAGATGCGATAAAAATACTAAAAAAGAAAAATATTAAAGTCCGTTTGCTCTTTGCAGGTAACGGTGAGCTTGAAAGTGAAATTATTAAAGAATCGCGTCAAAATGGTTTGGATGATTATATCTCTGTAATTGGTGCGATTTATGGTGATGAAAAAAATCTGTTAATCAAACGGTCAAATGTGATGATTCGCACGTCTTATCATGAAGTATTTCCCGTTACTTATTTGGAAGCGATGTCTTTGGGTACGCCAGTAATAGCGACACCTGTTGGCGATGTTCATTACGTAGCTGAAAAATCGGGCGCTATTGAATTGGTGCCTATTAATAATCCTGAGAAAATTGCGGAGGGTATACTAAAACTTATGTCTTCACCGGAACTGCTTGAAAAAATGTCTGAAAGTGGCTTAAAATACATTGAAAGTATTTCGTGGAATAATCAGGCGGACAAGTTTCTGAAAGTTTTGGAAGATGTTATAGCTAAGAGGCAAATAGTATGAAGATATTGCTTTTACAGACAAAGTCCAGGAAAAAGGGGTTTGTAAATAAGGATGTCTCAGGAGGTATGGGGACAGTTAGCCACTTTGGCGATTCGTTTATGGCTAGAATTTTGACATTCTTGAAAAAAGAAGGGATTAATTATCCAGTTCTTGCCATGGGGTATCTCGCGGGAATATTGAAGCAACGAGGTCACGTGGTATCAGTGGTTAGTGATACACTACTTCCAGAAGAAACCGATTTGGTTATCATCTATAGTTCTATAGTGGATTTTAAGAACGAAATTGAATATGCACGGAGAATTAAGGAACAGATATCTACCAAAATTTGTGTAGTTGGTCCTTTTGCAACAGTAAAACCAGAAATTTATTTGCCCCACGTCGATTTTGTAATAAAAGGTGAGCCAGAAGCATTCTTTATGGATTTCGATTTACAATCTTCATTCCCCAAAGGCATTGTTGAGGTTGGCATTGTAGAAAACCTGGACTCCTTGCCGTTTCCAGATTGGCGGGTTTTCCCCTTAGACAGCTTTAAATATAAGCCATATTTTATGTTTTCTAAAGGTAAACGGTTTTTCCCTATTATATCAAGCCGCGGCTGCACGTTCTCTTGTGCGAATTATTGTCCATATCCTATCACTGCTGGAAAGAAGTGGCGTGATAGAAGCCCAGACAATGTGGTAGATGAGATTGAGTTATTAGTAAAAGAATTAAACGCGTGCCTACTTCTCTTTAGAGACCCCATATTTACCATTAATAAAGAAAGAGTTTCCCTAATTGCAAGGGAAATAATGAAAAGAAAGATAGATGTTCATTATGTTTGTGAGACACATCTGAATTGCCTGGATGAGACACTAATTGATTTGCTTTATGATTCTGGATTGCGTGCAATAAAGGTTGGTATTGAATCTGCCAACAAAACAGCCCTTAGCAATACTGGGAGAAAACCAATTAATGCTGAACATCAGGAACGAATCTTGAGGTACTGTGACAAAAAGAGAATTGCTGTAACCGCATTTTATATTTTAGGCTTGCCGGACGATACAGAACAATCAATCTTGGAAACAATTGAGTATGCCAAGAAGCTGAATACAATAGGCGCGCAATTTACCATTAGCACCCCGTATCCTGGAACTCCGTTTTTTGAAAATATGGACACAGAGGGTCTTATTACAGACTACGACTTTGAACATTACGATATTCATACACCAGTATATAAGCACAAGAATCTTTCTAAAGATCAGTTAATCAAACTCAAGGGGAAGGCATACAATTCGTACTATTTTAGGCTTAAATGGATAACTAAATTTATTAGGACAAAGGTATTCGCATCATGATTTTAGTGACAGGAGCTACGGGGTTTGTAGGGTATCATCTTGTAAATGACTTGGTGAGTCAACATAAAAAGGTTCGTTGTTTGGTAAGAAGTGATACATCAAAAATAAATGTTCTTGATAAGGAAATTGAGATTGTTAAGGGGGACATACGGGACAAGAATGTAGTAAATAAAGCTGTAAAAGGTGTGAAACAAGTTGTGCATTTAGCTGCTGTTATACAAAATCCTGATCCGGAGGTTGTTTGCCAAGTTAATATAGAAGGGACTAAAAATTTGGTTCAATCAAGTGTGCAAAATGGGATTGAGCAATTTGTGTTTTTTAGCTCACTCAATGTAATATTGCCTGTAAGAAATCAGTATTCAAAGTCTAAGTTAGCAGCAGAAGGTGTTGTTCAAGAGTCCGGTTTGAATTTTACTATTTTGAGGCCTTCTATTATTTACGGTAAAAGCGACGATGGAACTATTGCAAAGCTTATCAGTTCTGTAAAAACAAAAAAAATGATTTTTCTATTAGGGAATGGGGAATATAAGCTCCAACCTATTTATGTGGATGATGCAGTGAAGGCAATCTGCGATGTGTTGAAGGATGTATATGGATTTAAAAATAAGATACTTTTTCTGGTAGGCAAGGATATTGTATCCTATAACGAGCTTGCTGATTTAATCTCTGATATTATTGGCATTAAGGGACATAAATTACACGTACCCCTCTCAGTTATAAGTGTAATAGTTAAAACTCTTTCGCTATTTTCGAAAAAAGGGATTCAACTTGAAGATAAACTAAAAACATATTCATTTGATAAAATAGTTAATGAACCGTTGCAAAAGGATATTTTCCCAGTTCAAGTAACATCATTAAAGGATGCGCTTTCTGCATATGTTTAATGAGTTGAAAAGGCTATAAACTAGTGCTTAATTGCATAAGTATTCGATAGTATAATCGTGCTGAAAAGCCTGTGTTTTCGCTTCTTCGAGTGCTTTGTATAATATCGTA
>JAHFOY010000134.1 GCA_023261485.1 Planctomycetota bacterium | reverse complement strand
CTTGTCTACCTTTAATATTTTTGGAACGGGAACATCACCATCATATTTTACAGTCCCTGCTATCGTTCCTCCATCTGCCACATCGATCTCTTTGTAGGCAGCGCCTTTTTCCTGCGCCACTGCGAGATTATTTACACACACACCACCGCTCATAACGCTGAGCGCCAAACCGCCAGCAATTGCCAAGCATCGTAAACTTTTCAACATCATTACCTCCATAATTTATCTTCTAAAATTACTATGGATTCTAAAATCCTGTTCAGAATTTATTCAAAACAAAAGTGAAGTATGATACATTATGTAATAGATTTGTCAATCACAAATTTATTAAAAACAAAAATGAAACCAGAAACTTTTTTGGAAAATCTTGCAACGGGAATTAGCAAATAACAACATTCGTTCCTTTTTATAAAAAAATAAATAAATATTTGAAAAATTATGTAACTAATTGAATTTCAAATCCTTAGTTTTTAATATCCATAAATTACAAAATTTTTTTAAAGCCCTACCAAGTATATCCAAATTTCAGTATTGCAATGGTAGTTTCAGATATAGTATTACAAAACTATTCATTTACGTTAAAAATAAAGCATCCCCCCGCTACACCATTAGGGATTTAGCAAAAATAAGTTGAACATTTAACCTATTGCAAAGTATGTCATTCCCGCATGCTTTTAGCGGGAATCCAGCGGTTCTAAAGACATGGATGCCCGATAAAATCATTCGGGCATGACAGATATAGATTGATCATGTTATTTTTGCTAACCTCATTAGCTTAAAAACTAATTCAGGGTTCTCTTCAGGGTTTCGATATCTTTGGGGTTTGTGTGTTTACCTGGCTCGGCAATCACATCGGGCTCCATCTTGAATCGTCTGACCCATGTTGTTTCTGAAGGGGGTTTCCAATACAACTTGTACAAACCGGGCGATACATTTACAAAACGATACACACCGTCATTGTCTGTAACCGTTTCAATCTCCAACGCTTCTTCCACCGGACGATACCCTTTTGCTAAAAGTCCGCCTTTTTCCAACATTTGCAACTTTACCTGGCAACCGGGAAGAGGACTTCCGCTGCGCAATATTTTCCCCTCAACACTGCCAAGATTTATATCCTGAATAACCGATTCTTCTTTCTTAATATCTTCTTCAGCCGACTTATTAACTTCCTCCTTATCGTGCGACTCTTTTGGCAATGCCTGATCCGACACGGACGCTTCTTCAGTCTCTGAGAGAGGTTTTTCATCCTCAATCGATTCATGGATACCCATTGTCTCATCTTCAGTCTTAGCCACTAATTTCTTATCTTCTTCCGGCAAATTTTCTTTTTTCGTCTTTTTAGTCTTTAACCTATAGTATTTTCCCGCTTCTTTCTTTTCTATTGGATCCGTCCTTATCTCATCCACTATTACTTTATTTCCTGCATCTTCTTGTATCTCATGCCCTGCTCCCCTCTCTACGGCAATCTGAACTGATTTTTCCTTTTCCTCAACCACATCTGTGGTTTTTTGTCTATTATCAATTGCAACCGGAGCTGTCACGGTCTGCTTGCCATCAGATTGGAAGGACATTTGAAGTGAAGAAATTTTAGAGGTGGGAATCAGCACATGAATAGCATCTTCTGTAATTTCTTTGATCTTACATTCCACAGTTACATTTGCAATATCCAGGGAAATCATATCGGGGTAATTCCCGGGATTTAAAAATTGCATATTCAGGGATTTTATGGACTTCTTTGATATTACTGCATTTATATATTCCCCCGTAACCCCCACTACTTTGAGATCAATATCTTTGCCGACATTCCTTAGAACTATTGTATCCCCATTCACCGCAGCGTAAAAACACACAAGCACACACAAAACAATCGCCGCAAATTTTACCATTAATTAATATTCCTAAACAATAAAACCTGTATTAAATTTTCCAAATTTTCTCATTTCAAATGGCATTAGTTTAACATTCATTGGTTTTATATCAACTAAAAAAATAAGGGGATAATCCCAAAAATATGCGGGATTACCCCCTTTTAAATTTTAAAAATATACAAAAATTACTTTTTTCTGATCTTCACAATAACAAAAGTCTTATAAACCTTTCCCTCAATATCTTCTACCGTAAATACTACCTTGGCATTACCCTTCTTCTGTCCCGCTGTAATAGTGAAGGTTGCCTGTCCATTTTCATCAGTTGTTGCAGTTGCAGAATTAACGGTAGCGCGATTCTTTCCTGTTTTAACCACCGCAGTTACTGTTGCGCCCTCAGGTTTACAATCATCTGATCCGCTCACCGTAACAGTTACCGTTTTGCTTTCTCCGAGTTTTAAATTTAGCTTCTTCGCATCTAATGCAATGGCCTCAGGCTCACACCCTGACGGAGTCGAAGACGCTGTGGGCGATGGCAGCGGCGGCAATGTCGGCGACACGGTTGGTGTTGTTGTAGGCGTGGTAGCGGCGCTGCCTGTTTGTGCCGTAGTCGTATAAATATAATCACCCTGATTCGTACCATCTCCATTCGCCTCATTACCGGCTGCATAGAATGTTACAGGGTTCTGCACATCAGATGTGGGCGCAGTCCATTGCACATTCCAACTCGCATTTCCCGGTTGACTGCTCCCTGCAGAGGTATGTTTTATGTAATTTCCATTACTGGTTTGTGTATTACCATCCACGCTACTGAACGTTCCGACGTTGCTGTTATTTGCATCCAGCGCCGAAAGTTCGAAGCCGTGTTTTGCGGTGCTGGAATTATTAAAGGAAATGGCTATGCTTAAGGACTCACCCGGTGTATAGCTGCCTGGGGCAGATATCGAAAACACCGCAGACCCTGAGTTTAACGTATAGTTATTATGGCATCCTGTATCATTGCATGTTTTTAAACTATCGGCTGGCGAACCCGTACGGCCATCAATGGGACCACTTGAAAATGCAAATGTTGTATTTATACTTATACCCATAATCCCCGCTGCAAAAATAACATAAGCGGCAATTTTAAAATGATTTTTCATCCGTTATACCTCCTTAAAATTACCTGAAAAATAAAAACCAGCCTTATAAATCAGTATTTTACAATCCTTACTTAATGAATCCGATTTTTATAACTTGAACAGGCTTGGATGTGGATTTTGGGATAATAATACTTTCCAACAGGAATGTCAATGATTGAATTAACAATCATTACTTTTAGATGACCAAACAAAAACCTCCCGCAAGGTTTTACCCTTACGGGAGGTCACGGGAGGAATAACAAATCAGTGTTCTAAAGGATTATATGGTTTGCCGCCTTTTATCGGCGCTTCCGGCTGCGCAACCTTGCTTCTTACATCGAAAATCGTCAAGGCGCCCATGGGATATTTACCCGTTGAGACCATGCCTCTGAGATTATGATCGTGCATGATGGTTATACCAGCGCCCAGGTTACAAGATAAACATTTCCTCTGGCTGGCAAAGTGTGGAATCTTTACCAGCACATCAATTCTCTCACCGCTTGCAATACAAATGGTATCTTTCTCATAAGTACTCTTTAATTTCCTTCCATCCAGTGCAATTACTTCCATGTGGTATCCATGCGGGTGGAGTGCAAAAACATGGTCTGCCCCAATGGCCATTATTCGTATCAGAACCGTCTCATCTTCATAGGCTACAATCCTTGAACGGGGATCGTTTATAACAGAGCGTGGATGATAGAGATTATCAGTAAACGTCCTGCCATTAATCAAATAATAATCCGCCTTCCAATCCTGTAACGCATGGACAACACCAGATTCCTGTAACTGTTCGTTTGCCGTGGAAGACAGCTCGCTTAAAAACAGCGTGTAATCCCGGTCATACTTGTACCCATATGCGGTCTTCGACCTGTCCTGATGAATAATCAGGGGAAAATACATCCCGGCCAGGATATGATTAAAGCTATCCACATGGCAATGACCCATAAAAGAGCCCTCGTATTGAGGTGTTATTTCGTATGTAAAAGACTTATGCTCTAATACGGGGTCTACAGGCAGGGAAGGCACACCATCAACCGACGGGGTTAAATCCAGACCATGAAAATGAATCGTATGCGCTACGTGATTAATCCCTGAGTGTTCAGCCGCACAATGCATACCCGTGTTGTGCAAAGTAATCCGCGCCTTTTCACCAACAAAGAGGTGAATTGGATCACTCGGCACTTTAACAGGCTCTAATAATTGTTCCACCTGCTCCTTAGTAGTTACTTCTCCCACATTCTTAAAACTGCCCTTGGCGTGCGTATAACCAAACACCCACACCAATTCCCCATTAGTCATCTCTATATAGCCATCCGTTGTATAAAGATGAAATTCCCACACGCCATCCTTGCCGCGATCTCCAACAACATCACCATTTGTTACATTGATTAAATCCTGTTCCTCCTGACTAAGACTCCAGACCTCGGTTTGTTTCGCCTCTTCACCAAAAACGTTCTGTACTGCAGTATTTAAACCCACTATCAATAATACTGCCGCTGCCCATCTCATTTTTTTCAACATTTCCATAACTCCTTTCAAATTTTTAAATTTTATAACACTAAACGCAAACGGAACAATCTACACCAGACTCTTCAAATATAGGACATTTTTCATAATTTTCTGTTTTACAAAATGTTCTCGTTTCATCAAGGCTGGGGTACAAAAGTAGCGACAACTCCTTATATGCATTACATATTCCTTTCCCGCCATTTATACCAAATTCCGTACAAACACAATTTTTATCATTCATTTTTCCCTCCTTTTCCAGCCTTTTCTAACACGGACTTTAACTCTTCAATATTTACCGGTTTAGTCAAATAATAATCGTATTCCTTACTTTTTTCAGCATTCACAACTGTTTTAACAGACCTGTTGGCCGTAACAACCACAACAACTATAGGTTCTTTCCTTTTCCTTACTTCATGAATCAAGGTTAACCCATGCATTCCCGGCATATTCAAATCCGTTATAATGACATCGAAACTTTTTTTTGACAGGAAATTCAACGCTTCATTCCCTGACAAAACTCCGGCAACCTGATATCCGTCGCGCCTCAGAATATTTATCAACCCGTCAAGCGCGTCCTTATCATCATCCACCAACAACAATCTTGGTTTTGTCATATATAGAAGTCAGCCAATGAACAAACTAAAAATTAATTATCAAACTATAGCCGGTATTTTATGTATTGTGTTGGACAAATATAAGCCGCCCGTCTTATACTCTCGGCATATAAAGCAGTATCGATGCCATCCTTAACATGAGGACCGGCCTCAGCCGTAAAATCAAAGACACCCGGCGACTCTTCGACGCACATCGAACACCTGATACAGTTGCCCTCAAAACAGATTCCCTTTATCATCCTGCCAACCATTTCCCTTTTAAAAATTACCAAAACAATTTAACACCGACATACGGCCATAAAACCCGCAATCAGCAATAACACCCGACCAGTCGCCGGATAAGCGTTACATCCATGGCGCGAAATAGTCGATATGATAAATATCTATAATCAGCCAAAAGAGCTTCGTCCATGCGGTTGTAATCCTGCGCAACTTTTCGGGATCATTCTTCAGTTCCTCGGCAAGGAAATTAAACAAATACTGATGTATATATCCCCAAAGAGCGAGATTCAGCCTTACGGGTACATAAAGGTCTTCGAAACCGAATGTAGGCACATGTACTGCCCCAACCCAACGAACAAAATTCCAAAACTCTTCATCCCATTTACATTCCAGGATTTTAAGCAAAAACCGGCGCTGTCTCGCCCTTCGAATGGTGACATATTCTTTTGCGATTTTTCCGGTTTCGTCCCTGAACCACTTGGACAGCCAGGGGTCATTTACTAATTTTTCCCAATATATATGATCAAGAACAGCCTCAAGATTTGCCGCCAGAATCTCTTTGGACTCCCCGATGGCCGCCGTATCCTTATCTGTAAAGTTCAGGCATTGAGACATGTACTCAAAACGCTTCATAATATCCACGCTGGTATCCCTGTGAAGATTCCATGCCTTATTAAATTCAGGCACGTCCAGCACAGGATTTCGTTTGCCGGCCGATACCTTCTTCTCCCCTTCCATCGGAAACATTTTCATATAAGCATTAGCCATAACTGAACTCATTTTCAGACACCCCTCCTTAAAAGTTTAAAAATTTTATTCATTACCTTCAGGTAAAATTACGCAAAACTCAATCATCAAAAGATAAGGAACATACACACATTAATCCTCTTCTTCAGAAATTGTTTAAACGTTTATCGTAATAAACAATTAGCATACCAGCAGGCAAAAGGTCATGATCATATTTGTTGTAAGTGTTGATTTGGATAATTCTTAATGGTAATTATATTTTTATTTGAAGGAATGAAGAAGGAAAGACGGACAACGAAAGGAAACTTCTTAACGAAAAATTTGCGTGAATTGGGATGTGTTGAACAAAAAGGCGAGAAAATATTTCGCTTCTACTGCCATTCTTTTACTTTATACTCAATCTTCCTGCTGGATATACCCAGTATCTTGGCGGCTTCTTTCTTGCTTCCGAGGGTCATCTGGAGTGTTTTTTGTATGATTTCTTTTTCTGCCTCTTTTAACGAAATACCCATTGGAATTTTGATTACGGACATATCGTTCTTGTCGGGAATAACGCTTCCTGGCAGGTGGTCCAGCGAGATTGTATTTTTTTTGCAGAGTACAATTGCCCGTTCGACGACATTTTCCAATTCCCTCACATTTCCCGGCCAGTGATATGCGCACAACGCATCCATTGCCTCAGGGGTAAAACCTTTTATTTCCTTTTTATACTTTTTTGTGTATTTAATAACAAAAAAATTGGAAAGAATGGGAATATCGTCTTTTCTTTCCCTCAGGGAGGGCAAATGGATTGTAATAACATTCAAACGATAAAACAAATCTTCCCGAAACCTTCCCTCGGAAACCTCTCTTTCAAGGTTTCGGTTAGTTGCCGCTATTAACCGCACATCAACCTTTAAGGTTTTTTCACCGCCTACGCGCTCGAACTCACCTTTCTCCAGGACACGAAGAAGCTTGACCTGGACTTTCAGGCTCATCTCACCCACCTCGTCCAGGAAAAGCGTGCCTCCATCCGCCATCTCAAACCGCCCTTTTCTGGACTGAACGGCACCCGTAAAGGATCCCTTCTCATGGCCAAAAAGTTCGCTTTCCAATACACCCTCAGACAGTGCGGCACAATGCAAAGCAATAAAAGGCATACATGCCCTGTCGCTTTGATAATGAACGGCATTCGCCACGAGTTCTTTCCCCGTCCCCGTCTCGCCCAAAATGAGGATTGAAGCCGTGCTGGGGGCAACATCCTCGATCATATGAAATATCTGCTTCATCTGCTGGGTGCTTCCAACGAGTTCGGAAGATTTATACTTATCCTTTAGTTTCTCCTTTAATATCCGGTTCTGGGCAATCAACCGCTGCCTTTCCCACAACTTTCCCAACACCAATTTCAATTCCTCTATATTTACCGGC
>JAHFOY010000133.1 GCA_023261485.1 Planctomycetota bacterium | reverse complement strand
CCCCCTCCACTACCGTTGTCGTATCCTTATCGACAACCACCTTCTTTGCCCTGCCAAGGTCAGTTAGCTGAACGCTGGAAAGCTGTATGCCTAAATCTTCAAACAAAGCCTTCCCGCCTGTAAGGGCGGCAATATCGCCCAGCATCGCTTTCCTTCTATCACCAAAACCAGGCGACTTTACGGCAACGCACTGTAAAGTGCCACGGATTTTATTGACTACGAGTGTACTAAGCGCCTCCCCTTCTATATCCTCGGCGATTATAACCAATGCCTTGCCCGATTTGGCAATCTTTTCCAATAAAGGAACAATTTCTTTGATGACGGACAATTTCTTTTCGTATATCAAGATATAGGGGTTCTCAAATACAACTTCCATGGTGTCAGGAGAAGTGACAAAATAGGGAGACAAATACCCCCGGTCAAATTGCATCCCTTCGACTAAATCAACTGTAGTCTTCAGGCTTTTCCCCTCTTCCACCGTGATAACGCCGTCTTTGCCGACCTTTTCCATTGCATCTGCTATTTGGTTGCCAATCTCTTCATCATTATTTGCTGCAATCGTAGCAATCTGGGTGATCTCCTTTTTTCCAGATACCTTGATGCTCGCTCTTGTGAGTTCTTTTGACAGGGCATCCACAGCCTTTTCAATACCGTGTTTAATGTCCACAGGATTAGCCCCAGCCGTAATATTCTTGATGCCTTCCTCAAATATCGCCTCGGCTAAGAGTGTTGCCGTTGACGTGCCGTCTCCTACCATGTCATTCGTCTTCGATGCAGCCTCTTTGACCATTTTGGCGCCCATGTCCTCGTAAGGGTCTTCAAGCTCTATCTCCTTCGCAACGGTAACGCCGTCGTTAATCACCACAGGTGAGCCAAAACTTTTTTCAATAACAACATTACGGCCTTTCGGTCCCAGGGTAACCTTAACGGCTTTCGACAATTTTTTTATACCATTCTTTACCGCATCGCTTGCATCATGTCCATAGATAATCTTTTTTGCAGCCATCACTACCTCCTAAATATTATTCTATTACCGCCAGAATGTCATCTTCAGACATCAACAGGTAATCCTCACCGTCAATCTTCACTTCGGTACCGCCATAAGAACTAAACAATACCCTGTCACCCTTTTTTACCTGGAATTTTGCCCGTTCTCCGCTCTTTAATATCTTTCCATCTCCAAGGGCAATGATCTTGCCTTCTTTTGGTTTTTCTTTAGCCGTATCGGGTAATACGATACCACCCGCTGTCTTTCCTTCCGCCTCGACTCTTTTTACTAATACCTTTTCACCTAATGGCCTTACATTCATAACCTGAATTACTCCTTTCTATAACTATCAAAAACCACTGCCTACTTATTTCCAATAATACTTCGCAATGACTTGTTCGACAGAATCACGTAAAATGTTAACGTTAATTGGCTTTGGTATCAGCGTGTAAGCATCTGCGCTGATAAGGTCTATTTGAAGTTCTTTTGTTATATCACCTGACATAAAAATACAGGGAATAGCAACCCTTATTTCGCTCCTGATAATCTTGAATGTCTCAAGGCCGCTGTAATCAGGAAGGTGCGCATCTAAAATTAACAGGTGCAACTCCTCACTCCTGGCTATTTTTACAGCCTCCCGGCCGCAACTGGCAAGATAGGTAGTATAGCCCTTCAGTTCAAATACATCCCGTAAACTATCACGGCATGACGCATCGTCATCTGTTATGAGAAGTGAATAATGACGCGCACGCGGGTCTAATAATGCCATCATATTTAAATCCTCTATTTATTTTTTAAACTACGACATTTTTAAGAATTTAGCAAATCATATACCATCTAAACAATTGTAATTTTACCAAAAAATAGGAGTAAGTTGTTAATCTCACAATAACGTAATTTTCCCCTGGAGTAAATAGTCCTATTATTTTATGAAATAATTACTTACTACGACTTGAAGTTTAAAAATTTAAATCATTTAGGAATTATTTTACAAATTATTATGAGACTTATCAATAGTTTTTATAGTTGTCATTTTGACACTTTTTGGGCCAGTGAATGTTTATTGCTGTCACTATGGCAGACGCATATTGCCGTTAGTGTGTTACCGATTACATCCTTGATTAATAAACTGTTGGTTAATATAATCTCTAATCTTAAACTTTTATCTAACAAATTTCAGTTTGGTTAAGGTAAAAATGGGCTTTTCACACTTACCCCAAAAGATTACTACCCTATTTAATCTGATTAAATTCTCGCATACCATATTTTCATTTCCTTTTGCCGTGATGAGCGCATTTCTTGCGGCAGGCGGTATGCCCGGCGTAAAGCAATTGTTGTTAATCATAGCAGCGCTGATAACGGCACGCAGCGCCGCTATGTCCTTTAATCGGCTGGTTGATACCCATTACGACGTCAGTAATCCACGCACGGCCTACCGTGTCACCCTCCAGAACAAAATCGGGAGATCAAATATGTGGATATTCGTCATCCTGTGCATCGTAATTTTTATTCTCTGTGCGTGGGCATTGAACCGGCTGGCTTTTTATATGGCTCCCATGGCCATCCTCATAATCTTCGGATACTCATACACAAAGCGGTTTACCCATTTATCCCATTTTGTCCTCGGCCTTGCATTGGCGCTTTCACCCATCGGTGCATGGGTAGGAATACAGGGTAGACTGGCAATTACGCCGTTTTTACTGGCAATTGCCGTAATCCTGTGGACGGCGGGATTCGACATTATCTATGCGTGTCAGGACATAGAATACGACAAAAAATTAGGATTACATTCCATTCCCAAAAAATTAGGCATCAGGGGGGCATTAATACTTTCAGGCATATTGCATTTTTTCATGATAGGGGTACTCCTGGCATTACCCAGATATGCAGGTTTGGGCACTATTTATTCGATAGGTGTATATATCGTTGCCTCCTTGCTCCTTTATGAACATTCGCTGGTAAAACCCAAAGACCTGTCAAAGATCAACACTGCCTTTTTTACCGTTAATGGAATCATCAGTATGGGACTCATGGGCGTGACGTTACTTGATATCTTTGTGGGGTAAAATTAAGATTCGCAATTTACGATTTGAGATTTAAAATCGTACTTCGTACATCATACATAGTTCAATTCTAACTTCATAACCTCACACCTTCATGCTTATTTGCTCTGCGTCCTCAGCGATCTCTGCGGTGAATTTTGTCTTACCTTTTGCTCAACAACCACATGATAAAAGAGAGGATAATGCTGACAATGATGCCGGTAGTGATGGGAAAATAAAAACTAAAATTTTTCTTCTGAATGGCAATATCTCCGGGAAGCCTTCCTATGAATGGAATCTTACTGCCAAACATAAAAATCCCGCCCACAACAATCATAATAATCCCAACGAATATCAAAATCTTGCCAAATGCGTTTAATTCACCCATAATTACGCACCTCATTTTTTTAAATCCAATTAAAATGCAGAATATTTTTCACTAATAATAACAAAATCACCTACTACCTTTCAACCCTTGCCGCGACTTTTTCTTGACCTCAACCCAATTTCACAGTAATATTCACGATAATTCCTGCTTACTTGTACTCTTTTTATCTGTGTAATCTGCGAAATCTGTGGTTTCTATAAGTACTTTTAAAACTCGACTTATATGTAAAGATAAAATATCAGCAAAGATTTTTATAAAATGTGAATATCCTTATTGTCGCAACGAATCGTTATGGCAGTCCTGTACCGGTTATGCCTGTCGGCGCTTGCCTGGTCGCAGATGCCGCAGAAAAGGCAGGTCACAGGGTCAGGGTATTGGACTTGATGTTTGAGCAAAATCCCTTGGATGCCTTGAAATCGGAACTTGACAAATCAAACCCGGATTTCGTAGGTCTTTCAGTCAGAAACATCGACAATAATGACATGCAAAATCCTGTGGCGTTTTTCAAGGATTTGAAGCCACTGGTGGACACCATTCGCAGTAAGACACCAGAGCCTGTCGTTCTTGGTGGCGCTGCGGTTTCTGTAATGCCCGAAGAACTGCTTCGCTATACAGGTGCAGACTGGGCAGTACTGGGAGACGGGGAAGTAATCTTCCCCAAATTATTAGCGGCACTTTCTCAAGGTGAAATTCCCGGCAAGATACCTGGTATCGCATGGCTTGAGGATGGTGTCTTCAAAAAAAATACCGGCTACGTAACCCGTTTTTCTGACGGTTGTCTGACTCCCAATTTTCATCGCTGGATTAATGTACGTGCTTACCTTTCAAGATTGTCTACCATACCAATTCAGACGAAACTCGGATGTCACTTCAAGTGTATTTACTGTACGTACCGAAAAATTGAGGGACACGACTACCGGCTGTGCGCTCCGGAGAGTATAATTGATGCTATTAAAAACCTTGCTGCTATAGGACTACGCGACATTGAGTTCGTTGACAACGTCTTTAATTCTCCGTATGATCACGCATTGGCCATTTGTGAAGGTCTTGCCAGGTCCCGGCCTGGCGCTCGCCTCCAAAGCCTGGAACTAAATCCGCTTTTTATAGACGACACCCTTCTTACGGCAATGGAACAGGCTGGCTTCGTGGGTATTGGCATTACCGTTGAAAGTGCATCGGATGCTGTCCTGAACGGATTACAAAAAGGCTTTACTGCAAAAGACGTCTATAATGCCGCACAGGTTATTCAACGTCACCATTTGCCTTGCCTCTGGATTTTTATGTTCGGAGGGCCGGGCGAAACGGAGGCCACAGTCCGGGAAACATTACGCTTCGCAGAACAATGCATACATCCGAAAGACGTGGCATTTTTTAATACAGGAATACGTATATATCCCGGAACGGAGCTTGAACACAGGGCACGGGAAGAAGGAATTTTAGCAATTCCCACAAGCGAAATGCTGGAACCGGTATTTTATGTCTCTCCAGCCATCGATCTGGACTGGTTGACAGAAACGATGCATAATGCCCTGGCTGCGCACATGAATTATATCAATTCAAATACCATTGGTTTATCGTTTCTGCCTGCAATGAATCGTTTGGGATACAGATTAGGCGTGAAGTCACCTCTCTGGAGACACACGCGCCTCATTCGGCGCGGACTCAGGGTTTTTGGAATGGATGTATGAATGAAAATGTCCACATAGCATCGATAGCAACTGCTACGCCGCCCTATGCAATAAATCAGGCGCAGGCTGAGGAATTCTATGGGGTGATTTATGATGAGCTTGATAAAATTAAGCGTTAAGCCAAGTATCCTTCAGGAGAACTTAACGCCCTTCGGGCGGAGTCCATCTTGCAAGTTTAAATTATACTTTTTTCAAGCCCGAAGGGCTGTCAGCATATAGCAGGGGGTGAAGCCCCCCTGAGTAAAAGAACAACACAAATTTAGTATTTCTCATATACGGGGGCTTCACCCCCGCCTATATGCTTTCTGCCCTTCGGGCATACTTCGGTTGCCAACAGTGTAGAGACGCAAGATTTTGCGTCTCTACGTGGTCGGTTTGAAATTCCTACACAATTAAATTATACGTGTATTTCTTCAAACCCACGCAGGCGGAAATCGATCTCACCCAATCCCTGCTCACTGGATTCCCTGATGTATCCCACGTCTTTAGGCTGAATGCCAAACAGGGTGGCGCCATATGCGTCGGCAGCAACCGGGTCTGTGCTTACAATGATGCGCCTTGCGCGTTCCGGAGAATTATCAACGTCATCCAGCCGACCACCCGTAGGTCCGTGATTTTTCAGTATCCGAAAGGCATCGAGTACGGTAAGGTCTATTTTGACGAATTTATTAAGGTCGGCAATCTTGGGGTGTATATCGGTGTGGAGACTGCCCCTGTCGCCTCCAATCATGCCAAAGACGTTTTTGAGTCCCATAGAAAGCCTTGATGTGCCGTGCTGCTTTGCAATAGGCACATTGATAAGCACGTCCACTTCATTTGCATATACCATTTCTTCGTAAAAAGACCATGATTTCAAAATCTTGCCATCAGGAATTGCGAAGTCGTTAAAACGGCTTTTATTAATATAAACTACCTCTGCATCAGCCTTACGGGCCGCAGTGGCAATACCGCTGTTTTCATAAGAGGGTTCTGGGTTTGCAGAGCAGGTATGATCCATTACTTTTATTATGCTTGCCCCTGCCTCCCGGCACAACTCCACAAGCGCTGCCACCACATAAGGATTGGTATTTGCGGCGAATTCCGGTTTTTGATTCCAGGCAATATTTGGCTTAATAATGACCCTGTTGCCTTTTGAAACAAGCTTATCCATGCCGCCCATGGCGTTCAAGGCGCGCCGCACCATCTCTTTAATAATTGCAGGTTCATCGGCAGTACCCGAAACATTCCCGTGGGCTACAACCAGTCCGGGCTTTAAGGTATGTTCCTTGAGTTTTTTTAAGGCAGGTCTCCTTTTGAGAGTACCTAAATAGGATAAACCGTAAAAGCCTGCACCCACGGCAATACCCGTCTTGAGAAATGTCCTGCGTGAGATGTTGTTGTCCATAACACAATTTTAAATATATAAACCTCTCTTTTCAATAAAAGAAAATTATTCTCTTTTATTTTATATTTTATGTATTTATAATTTTACCTTACTTAACGTATAATCTTAAATTAGGTTGGAGGCTTTTTGAATAAATGCTTGATATAAATTTTATCAGGAACAATCCTGACAAGGTCAAACAGGCTATCGCCAATAAACATGAAAATGCGGCCAGTATAGATCAAATCTTGGAGGTCGATACTCAGCGCAGGTCTATGATTCATGCCTGCGAACAGTTGAAAAGCAAACGCAACGAGAAGTCAAAAGAGGTCAGCGAACTCAAAAAAAAGGGACAGGATGCCTCTAAGATCATCGAGGAAACAAAAAAGATCGGTGATGATATAAAATCCCTTGAGGAAAAACTGAAGGAACTGGACGCTCAAATCACCAATCTGATGCTCCGCATCCCCAATATCCCCGCCGCTGACGTGCCTATTGGGAAGGACGAGAAAGATAATGTAATTATCAAGGCATGGGGACAGCGGAAGACATTTGATTTTACTCCTCTTCCACATTGGGAATTGGGGAGTATCTTAAATATTCTTGACCTTGAGCGGTCGTCCAAGATTTCTGGTTCAGGCTTTATATTATTGAAAGGCCTCGGCGCAAAACTCGAACGTGCCTTGTTTTCTTTTATGCTGGACACTCATACCGGAGAGCACGGCTATACTGAATTATTCCCGCCATTTCTTGTTAACCGCACTGCCATGACGGGTACGGGGCAGTTACCGAAGTTGGAAGAGGATATGTACCGGACTGCCGCAGATGACCTCTTCCTCGTTCCCACGGCGGAAGTCCCTGTTACCAATATCCACCGTGACGAAATACTTTCTTTCAAAGAGCTTCCCATTTACTATACTGCCTATACTCCCTGTTTCCGGCGCGAGGCGGGTTCTTATGGTAAAGACACGAGGGGCATTGTACGGGTTCATCAATTCAATAAAGTAGAGTTAGTTAAGCTTGTAAGACCTGAAACATCGTATAATGAATTGGAATTGCTGCTCGGTACTGCGGAAAGGATACTTCAACTCCTGGGACTTGAATACAGAGTAG
>JAHFOY010000132.1:3414-7646 GCA_023261485.1 Planctomycetota bacterium | reverse complement strand
ATCTCCTATTTCGTTAAAACAAACAACATATTTTGAACTATAATCTCCACAAAACACTTAGTGTTAGATTTTGAAATTTTAATTATTTTTCAATTTATTGCAAGTAAATTACAAACCATTATAATACTATACAAAAATGTATCATTAAAATTGTTACTTCAAACGGCTTAAAAACATTGACAAAAAGAAGTCAGATATGTAACATCTGATTTTCTTTATATGCTAAATTTTTCATATTACTATAATGCTTAAATGCAATTCGGAACCGTCTGTATAATTGGCCCAGGACTTATTGGTGGCTCTATTGGCCTGGGAATAAAAAAAAGAAATTTGGCAAAAACTATCATTGGTGTGGGCCACAGGGCTTCATCTTTAGAAAAAGCCATTAAAATACACGCCATTGACACTGGACTCTTAAACGATGAGGAAGCCGTTAAAGATGCCGATATTGTAATCCTTGCTACATCCGTGAATAAAATTATTGACACTGGAAAAAAAATTATTCCCTTAATGAAAAGCAACTCAATTCTCACTGATGTCGGCAGCACAAAAAAACATATTGTCGAACAAATTACCCATAATATAAGAAAAGATATTACCTTTGTTGGCGCACACCCCATAGCAGGTTCAGAGCAAAGAGGCGTTGAGTTTGCTTCTCCAGACCTTTTTGAAGGTTGCACGTGCATCATAACACCTCTGAACAATCACACAAAGGAGGTGGAAACTATATCTCAACTATGGAGACACCTCGGCGCCAAAATAAAATATTTAACCCCGGAACAACACGACGAAATACTGGCATTTGTGAGCCACCTGCCTCATTTAGCTGCATCCTGTTTGATAAATGCGATCAAAAAAGAACACCTCGTCTGCGGCGCTAGCGGGCTAAGAGACACCACAAGAGTTGCATCAGGTGACCCTGAATTATGGGTTGACATCTTTGTTCAAAACCGTGAAAATGTTATGAAATCTATAGACAATTTTATAAATGAACTCAATGAATTTAAAAATGCTCTTGTAAACAAAAATAATACCAAGATACTTGATAAGTTAAAAAATGCAAAGCTGTCCCGTGATAACGTATTTCACAACAACTCAACAAACAAAAACTCTAACAAATAAATTCTAAAATGTACTCAAGAATTGAGGTTTTTTTTAAGAAAGACTTTCCTGACCCTGCCGGAAACAACATACGATTAGAAATCGAAACATTTGGTTTCCATGAAGTATCCAACATCAGGGTTCGCCAGATTTATATCATTTTTGGGAATTTAAACAAAAATGATCTTGATACTATTGCCCGGAAACTTTTGGTGGATACCGTTACCCAACAGTATCAGATTTCCGATTCCGGATTTCGGGTTGCGGATTCCAAATCTCATATCGTTGAAATCAGCCGCAAACCTGGCGTCATGGACCCAATCGAACAATCAGTTTTAAAGGCGCTCCGTGATATAGGAATAAACATAGACGGCGTTAAAACTGCCCAAGAGTATCTAATTGACGGAAATATTTCCACTGAAACTGTCCGCATCATAGCCACCAGGTTGCTTGCAAACACAAAGATAGAAGATGTTTTTATTTACCCGGAAACACCCAATTACGATCACGGGAATATACATTATTCTTTTAAAAAGAAGATCATCCCGTTATTAAATGCCAATAGCAAACAATTAGAAGAAATAAGCATGCTTGGTCAGCTATCTCTTAATTTACAAGAGATGCAGTCTATTCAAAAATATTATCAATCCCTTAAACGAGAACCAACGGATATCGAACTTGAAACCATTGCACAGACCTGGTCAGAACACTGCGTCCATAAAACATTCAAAGGTATTATTGATTTCAATGGTAACAAAATCGACAATTTATTAAAAAACACCATTGTTAAAGCCACCAGTGAACTCAATAAACCCTGGTGTGTCTCTGTATTTAAAGATAATGCCGGCATCATCCATTTCGACGATTTTTACAATATTTGCTTCAAGGTGGAAACCCACAACCATCCGTCTGCCATCGAACCGTACGGAGGCGCGAATACCGGTATTGGCGGCGTAATCCGGGATGTCATGGGTACAGGATTAGGCGGGAAACCTATCCTTAATACTGACGTATTTTGTTTTGGTTTACCGGACACACCTCAAGATAAAATTCCAAAAGGTATTCTGCATCCAAAAAGAATTTTTAAAGGCGTTGTCGCAGGTGTACGAGATTATGGCAACCGTATGGGCATCCCAACGGCAAACGGCGCCATCTTTTTTGATGAGCGATACATGGGCAATCCCATCGTCTTCTGCGGAACTGTAGGCCTTATACCAAAAGATAAATGCGAGAAAAAACCGCATCCTGATGATCTCATTGTTGTAGTTGGCGGCAGAACCGGCCGTGACGGCATTCATGGGGCCACATTCTCCTCTGCAGAATTACACGAACAATCCGAACAGATATCCGGAGGAGCCGTACAAATCGGCAATGCAATAACAGAGAAAGCACTGCTGGACACCCTTTTACAAGCCAGAGACAAAGGGCTATACAATTGTATTACTGATTGTGGCGCCGGTGGTCTTTCGTCTGCCGTTGGTGAAATGGGTCAGGATTTAGGAGCTCTGGTAAATCTAGAAAAAGTCCCTCTTAAATACGAAGGACTTTCCTATACAGAAATCTGGATTTCCGAGGCACAGGAACGGATGGTACTCGCTGTTCCTCCAGAAAAAGAGCATGATATTCTTACTCTATTCAAAGCAGAAAATGTCGAAGCTACAGTCATCGGAAGATTCACAAATGATAAGATACTCCGCTTGTTATATAATTCTCAGATTGTTGGTGAAATGGACATGGATTTTCTGCACGATGGCATACCGAGGTTAGAACGGAAAGCCTCGTGGCATAAACCCACATTCGAAGAACCTAATTTATCAGAAAAAGAAGATCATGGGACAGACTTAAAAAGGATACTTTCCGCATGGAACGTTTGCAGCAAGGAATGGGTTATTCGCCAATACGACCACGAAGTACAGGGCGGAAGCGTCTTAAAGCCTCTCCAGGGCATCCACAATGATGGGCCGGGTGATGCCTGTATTATTACGCCAGTATTGGGTTCTAAGAAAGGTATTATCGTGTCAAACGGCATGAATCCCCGATACGGTGATATAGACCCATATCACATGGCCGCCTCCGCCATTGATGAGGCGCTGCGACAGATCATAGCCGTTGGAGGAAATTTAGAACAGGTGGCGCTTTTAGACAAGTTTTGTTGGGGCAACACCAATAAACCGGATCGCCTGGGCAGCCTTGTATTGGCGGCACAGGCCTGTTATGATATTGCGGTTGCCTACGGAACTCCATTTATCTCTGGAAAAGACAGCCTGAATAACGAATTCGTCACGGATAAAGAAACGATTGTGATCCCCCCCACCTTGCTTATTTCAGCGGTTGCGATAATGAAAGATGTACGAAACGCCGTATCAATGGATGTTAAAGAACCTGGAAATCTGGTTTATCTCGTCGGTCTCACGCGTCCGGAGTTGGGCGGTTCACATTATCATCATATCCACGGATATAAAGGAAACAATGTCCCAAAGGTAGATGCAATTTTGGGGAAAAAGGCCATGAATACTTTATCTCAGGCAACAAAGCAGAGAATTATCAGGTCTTGCCACGATTGTTCAGAAGGCGGTCTGGCTGTCGCTGCCTCGGAAATGGCTTTTGCCGGAGGATTCGGCCTGACCCTTAACCTTTCTGCAGTAGTCACAGAAGGAACGATTCACAGAAACGATACCCTGCTCTTTTCCGAGTCAAACAGCCGCTTTGTCGTTGAGGTACGGCCTGAGCATCAAAAACAATTTGAAACGCTCGTAAGGGATATTCCTTGTGGAATGCTAGGAAAGGTTACAGCAGAACCGTTTCTAAAGATATATGGTTTAAACAATAAACTCATTGTTCATGAAAACATTTGCGACTTGAAAGAATCATGGCAAGCGCCGCTGAGATGGTGAAAGGTAGGGTGGCAGAAGTGTTTGCATTTACGAGCCACCACAAGAAATGAATAGAACTATTTGTTGCGTTTACCTCAATCCAACCTAACCCGAACGAGTCGGAAGTGTAGCGCGGGTGGTTTATCGTTTGACTGAGTTCACGACAAAGTCCCCCGCCAAATGCTTGTAATGAGCGAAGCCGAACCTGCCAACAACAAATGATCCTAACTGTCTTGCAAAGAGGCAGTCCGAAGAAAC
>JAHFOY010000132.1:0-3404 GCA_023261485.1 Planctomycetota bacterium | reverse complement strand
TGAGCGAAGCCGAAAATCATTTATATTTATTCCCTAACGATTAAAATCAGCGGGGCGATTTACCGCATATGCTGGATTATTTTGTTAGGCTCTCAACCCCCTCAATAATTGAATTTTGAAGAGGACCCGGAGACCTTCTTCGTCCAAATACATATTCCGGTTATTTTCCCTTGATTTACCAAATTGAACAATTAAAATACATTAATAAGAAATCCCGCAAAAGGCAAAAATATTGTGATATGCAGAATATTTTCATGCTATAATTACGTTTGTAAAATGACGACCTGATCTTAGCATGGCGGTCTCACACGTTAGCCATAGATGTTAAATGGCTTGAGGGGATGCGATGCCAGAAATTTGTAGATTCTTTGGAATCATCGTCTTTATGAACTACAATGACCATGAACCACCACATTTTCATGCAAGATATCAAGAACAGGAAGTTGCCATTGAAATCAAGACAGGTATTTTACAAGGGAAGATGTCAAAACGGGCGCTTCGAATGTTATTAGAGTGGTACGAAATCCATCAGGAAGAATTAATAAGTAATTGGGAATACGCAAGAGAGCGAAAACCAATACAGAAGATACCACCGTTAATATAAGGAGAGAAATATGTTTCTACATGTCACGGGTATTACCTATTTAGAAGACTATAAACTCAGAATAGAATTTAGCGACGGTGTTGCCAAAGATGTAGACTTAAAAGATGCGCTTTATGGTGAAATGTTTGAACCGCTAAAAGACATCGAGTTATTTAAGCAAGTAGTCGTTAACTCAGAAACCAATACCATTGAATGGCCTAATGGTGCTGATTTTGCCCCAGAGTTTCTATACGAAATTGGGAAGAAAGTAAAAAAGAAATTCGAGACGCTGAAATCACAAATCAAGTAACACCATGCCCCCTAAGAACGAATTACGTAAAAAAAGGTCTGAATGGGCTACAAAAGGAAAATGGAAATCTTCAAAATTAAGTATGTTGTCCTTGGAATTTGCTGTATTAAGAAATGGAGGTGACAATATGACTGGGCAGACAAAAAGTATGTTGAAGACGATGTGCGGTTCTATAACTTTCCTTCTTTTATGGAATGCTGCATGGGCTTTGGGTGAGAGCAAAGACACACGGGCAGTCGAACCACTGATCACAGCGTTGAAGGATAAGAATGAGGATGTACGAAGGAATGCTGCAGATGTTTTGGTAAAGATAGGCCCAAGGGCGGTCGAACCCCTGATTGCAGCGTTGAAGGATGCAGATGAAAATGTACGAGAGCATGCGGCAAAGGCTTTGGGTGAGATCAAAGACACAAGGGCAGTTGAACCCCTGATTACAGCGTTGAAAGATGAGAATAAGGAGGTACGAAGACACGCGGCACAGGCTTTGGGTGAGAGCAAAGACACACGGGCAGTCGAACCCCTGATTGCAGCATTGAAGGATGAGAATGGGGATGTACGAAGGCATGCCGCAGAGGCTTTGGAAGATATAGGCCCAAGGGCAGTCGAACTCCTGATTGTAGCGTTGAAGGATGAGAATAAGGAGGTACGAAGGCATGCGGCACAGGCTTTGGGAGAGATCAAAGACCCAAGGGCAATCGAACCCCTGGCTGCAGCATTGAAGGATGAGAATGAGGATGTACGAATGCGTGCTGCACTTGCTTTGAGTGCGTTCAAAGACCCAAGGGCAGTCGAACCCCTGATTGCAGCGTTGAAGGATACGGATGGGCGTGTACTATGGTATGCTGTGCGGGCTTTGGGAGAGATCAAAGACCCAAGGGCGGTCAAACCCCTGATTGCAGTATTGAAGAATGCGTATCGAGTTGTAGAAAGCGCGAGAAGTGCTTGGAGACCGAACCTGACCAACGAATTGGAGAATTTGAATCGAGTTGTAGAAAGAGATGCTGCAGAGGCTTTGGTAAAGATAGGCACAATGGCGGTCGAACCCTTGCTTGAAAACTTGACGGACTGGAATTTTAACGAGTCAGTGACTAAGGTATTGTTTAGCCTGGGCTGGAAGCCTGAATCTGCAAAGGATAAAATCCACCTGTTGGTTGCACAACGCGACGGCACGAGATTAAGAGAAAGCTGGGAAGTTACACAAAAGATTCTACTTAAGGATATAGAAACCAATGTTTACTGCACCATCGAAAACGCCCTGTATGCCTTTATAGGTATCGGGAAAAGAGAAATAATCCCTGTATTGATTGAGAAGCTCAATGTAAAAGGCAGCAAAACAATGGCAGAGGCATATCTTAATTGCGGCAACGATGAACTTAACAATGCGGCAAGAGAGTGGGCGTCAAAGAATGGATATCATATTTCAACTGGCTCCGGTGCTGCTCCAGTTGGTTGGGGAGGTATGCGATAAGGAAAATACTAATTTTTAGGTTTTAACGAGCCTATGAAAAAAGCATAAACAGCACAATATGTCATGCTGGACTTGTTTCAGCATCTCAAGACCTTAAAATAAATTCAGGGTGACAGTCATGTAAGATTGTGGGAATTCCAAGTGTCACGTCTTAAAAATTAAATATTGTAGTCTGCCATTATTTATTATTTAAGATGCGGCCCTTTCCTTTTCTTCTCAAGCCAGACCACATTCTCCTGCATAATTACTTGTAGACTATCAGCAAATCACCGGCCTCCACGCAATCTTTTGCCTTCACCAGCGCCTGGACAATTTCACCGTCGTGTTCGGCGTAAATAGTCGCTTCCATCTTCATGGCCTCCATGATCAGGAGCGGGTCGTTTTTGGCGACTTTATTACCGGCTGCCACTTTTACGTTGACGATCATGCCCGGCATGGGTGCGCCGACGTGTTTGATATTTCCTTAAACAATAGAAACCTCTAAAGGGATTGATTGAATATTACCAGGCTTTTCTTTTTTCAAATAATTTATTTTCTCAAAGCCTATGATTTCCCCACTTTCATCTTTTTTGATAATAACTCCATTACCTAATTCTTCGTTAATACATGGTCTCGGTTTCTCAAACCAGACATCAAGGGTGTTTCCAATCTTGTCAAAAGTAATAGTTATCTTTTCCATATTGTTTCTCCTTCTTTAATCTTATCGGTTAAATATGATGTTATTATATAGCCATCACCATTTAAATGTTTTACTACAACGCAAATGTAGTACTTCATATAGGGCAAATAATATAAACAAACGTCTGGGTCATCAGAACTTTTCCTTATTTCTACCGGAGTAGACAAACATTTTTTTACTTCCAATTCTTTTCCTTCAATTTCAGGGTGCTTTAGTTTTGTAATAAGTTTCCAGTGATTATGAGCAATGGTTCGGACAATTTTTTATTGAAAAAGTAAAATAATAAGTACCAAATATCCTCACGAGAGAATTTTACAAATACCACAATAAGAGGATATATGGCACATGCAACTTGCAGAGACGA
>JAHFOY010000131.1 GCA_023261485.1 Planctomycetota bacterium | reverse complement strand
TCGTTACCGATACGGTTAACAATATTTCGCTCATCATCACCAGCCTGGGGATAAATCTTATCGAAAAGCATGATTTTTTCCAGGGCAGGGGTTGCAGGTTCAGAATCGATCCTTTAGATGCTGTAAAGGTATTTCAGCTTCTACCAGAGAGCAAGAAAAAGTAATTTTGGTTTATATCTCTGCTTCAAATAGTGGTAGTAACTTTTTACCCACTCCTTTTTCTAATGACTGCCAATATCTATCATGAAAAATTAGTGTGACCCAGTCTTTATTTCCATGTATATTGTCAAGCTGAAAAGCTCTGGGACAAGGTCTTGCAATATAGTATATAATCCCCTATACTTGTTTCATGCCAAACCAGGAAGCTAATTTTCAGTCATACGAAGAGGCGCAGACATTTCTTTACAAGGCCATTGATTATGAGAAGCTGATCAGCTACCAATACAACACATCAACGTTCAACCTGGACAGGATGGTAAAGATGCTTGAATACGCGGGGAATCCGCACAAAGGTTTTCCCAGTATTCATATTACAGGCACTAAGGGTAAGGGTTCTACATCCATTATGATGTCAACCATCCTGGAGGGTGCAGGTCTCAGGGCTGGGCTTTTTACCTCACCCCATCTGATTGACCTCAAAGAGCGCATTCAGATAAATCACAGGAACATATCCGAACGGGAGTTTACCGGTATCCTCAATGAGCTTCGGCCTTATATCCGACATTTACGCGATACAGACCCATCCGCATCTCCGACATTTTTTGAAATACTCACTGCCGTAGCTATGCTCTACTTTAAAAAAAAGCAGGTGGATATCGCTGTTCTGGAAGTAGGACTTGGTGGACGTCTTGACTCTACGAATGTCGTGATACCACAGGTATCAATTATTACCAATGTAGGGTTTGATCATACGGCTATTCT
This sequence comes from Planctomycetota bacterium, assembly GCA_023261485.1. Taxonomy (GTDB): domain Bacteria; phylum Planctomycetota; class Brocadiia; order Brocadiales; family Brocadiaceae; genus Wunengus. The sequence goes on along the minus strand of JAHFOY010000131.1, from coordinate 6,809 downwards.
TGGTAATACCCTTTCGAGTATTGCCTACGAAAAGGCCGGGATTATTAAGCAGGGAATTCCAGTCGTTTCGGCTGTCGAAGCGCCAGAAGCGCTTTCTGTAATAGAAAAAACATGCGGGGAAAAGGACGCAAGGCTATATTTGCTTGGAAGGGATATTTGCGTTGAGGAGATACAAAATATTCATGAAAATAATTCAGCGGTCCGGAAACGCGATAATCACACGATTTTGGATTTTGGATTGCGGAATGCGGATTTATCACCTAATCCTCAATTCCAAGTTCCAAATCCGAAATCCGAAATCCGAAATCCAAAATCTGAATGGGGTTTGTTGTGCAAAATAAAAACCTGGCGGCATACTTACCCGGAAATCTTTCTGCCTCTTGTCGGCGCTCATCAGGCAAAAAACTGTGCACTGGTTCTTGGTGCGTTAGAGGTCATGCGGGAGCAAGGCGATATTTCAATTGATGATGAAACCATTCGGGAAGCCATTGCCCATGTATATTGTCCTGCACGGATCGAGGTAGTTGGGGAAAATCCCTTGATAATATTGGATTATGCCCATACCGTAGATTCAATGAAATTTCTGAGAGAAAGTTTATTGGGAAATTTCACATTTGATAAATTAATCCTGGTTTTGGGATTTTCACAGGATAAGGACTTGGACAATATTTTGAAGGAGATTGTTACGGTAGGCGACTCGATTATTGTGACCAGGAGCAAGAACCCCCGCGCCGCTCCACCTGAGGATTTATACCAGAGGATAGAAAGACTCTGCGGCAAACGAGCAGAGATAACGGATAATACACAAGATGCCGTAGTTGCCGCAAAACAGAAGGCTTCTAAAGAGGATTTGATTTGTATCACCGGTTCGGCCTATGTAGCGGGAGAAGCCAGGCAAGCGCTGGACTCAAGCATTGTTAAAACGTAATAGTTCGGCCACGAATTGACACGAATAAGAATGGACAAAAATATAATTTTAAAAGCATTTTAAGAGAAGCAAAAGAAGCATCAAAGAATGAAACAGAAGTTCCGTTGAATAAAGTGGTTGAAGATTTGAAATTAAGATGAATGCCTATTACTAAACATCTAACGCTCCACATTACCCGCCGAGCGGTGCGGACAAGCGCTCCGTTGCAAAACAGAGCGCAGACTGACTTTTGGCGCATGCATACCCACGAGCGAAGCGAGGTCGAGTGCATGTGGTTGTTAGTCACCCTTACCCCAGCCTATCGCACTTGTATCTGCAACGATAGGTCTGTTTCCACTTCTGCAAGCCGTTTGTTGTATATTTCAATGATTTCTTTCAGCACACCAAAGAAATCTTTGTTCTCATCGGTCGCCAACTCGATGATATTCAACGCGACAAAAGCTTCTATCGAAATTATAGAAAGCTCTTTATCTATTCCCTCTTCCTGCGCCAGTATACGGGCTTTATTTTCTTGCTCCGTTGGCACTAATAAAATCGGGTACAAACCTATTCTGATATTTTCAGCGCATTTCTGGATAACGTTTCGTGATGGCGTGGTGGTAACGTGATAAACCAGCTTGGATATTTCAAAATCACCTGCTCTGGATGTTTGGCGGTCGCCAGCATGGGCGGGATGGTTGGGAATCGCAACTCCTTTGAAGCGTCGCTCTAGTTTTGCGCCGATAAGATGTTGTTCAACAACTCCACCGGAGCGCTGTTTAGCGTTTTCGACAATTATGTGAACCCACGTTGACGGCGCTTGTCGGCGGTCAATGTCCAATTTCAGGTTTTGCCGTTTTAGCCAATTGGTTGCATAGTTTAACAAAACACTAATCAACTCACACAAAACCTGTTCCCGTTGCTCTGCTGTCAGTTTTATCAGCTTATTGCCCCAGTCAAACTGCTCAAACAACCTTTGGCCATCTTGATGTCCCTGACGCGTTGTTACTTCCTTCAAGTAAGAACTTGGAATACCGTAGGCTCCCAGGGTGTTGCCCAAACCTGAACGCGCCCCTTTGACTTCGCCGCCTTGTGAGATAGTGTCATCTTTAGAAACAGGGCAATCCTTTCGTAAATGGTCAAAAATTACGATACCGATAGCGACAGTATTTCGTGATACTTTTCCGCCTCGTGTGCATGAAGCAATCCATGAGTCGAGAATTTGGCGGCTTTCTTTTCTAATGGCGTCTATGCTCATTGCTCGCTGTCTCCTGGTTTTAAAGCTTGTTGTATTTTTATCCTGATTTCCTGCCTGTCATCTTTGCTGGTTATTTCATGCTCCCAAATTCTGATAACCGTCCAACCATCACGACGTAATTGTTTGTTATACGATTTTGCCAACGCAACATTTCTGGCAATTTTACGTTCCCAATATTCACGATTTGTTTGTGGTAACTTGCGCAGGCAAACAGGGCAACCGTGCCAGAAACAACCATCAGCGAAAATCACTACCTTTTGGTCAACAAAAACCACATCAGGCTTTCCGGTAATGTTACTCGCGTTTTGTTTCCAGCCTTTCAAACGCATTCCTGCAAGCACAGAGAAAAGGCGTTTTTCAAGTTTTGTCCTTTTCTCTTTGACTGCTCGCATTGTCTTTCGGCGGTCTTCGGGCTTTAGATTGTCAACCATTCTTGGCGCTGAATTGCTGAGGCTTCTTCTTGCGATATGTGTTTTTCAACCAAAGGGCTTAACGCGTGCTGCGCTATCCAGGTTATCACGGGAACGCATACCGCGTCGCCAAAACCCGTAAGGGCCTGCACACCATTCACTGTGATTGGGTATCTGTCAGGCACACCTTGTAAACGTGCATACTCTCGCGCTGTCATGGTTCGCATTTTCAGTTGCCCATTACCTGCTTTTACCAGAAATTGCTTACCGCTTCCGCCTACGGCCGTACGAAGGCAACCGGCTATATCATCCGGCCTGACTTCCGCTCGTTGCTGCTCTACTCGCCTTCGACGATAGAAAGTGCGGTAACTTATGCGGTTGCCATCAATAAGCAATTTCACCATCTGTTGATGAGGCTTGCTCATCATGTCGAAGTGCCGTTTAACTTCATCTTCTTTCCACCAACGATTGTCATCATCGTTCATTTGTTCGATGATTTCAGACAAACCGCTCTTTCGTAAAGGGGGAGGCGTGGGAATCTCGGTATAAAACCACTTCAAATCTTGATTAGCAACAAGGCTCTTTCGGAGGGTATCGGACGAAAGAGAATAGGGACGCTGTAATATTAGGTTTACGTTTGTTCCGGACACGGGCAACTTTGTGCCGATAAGAAAAACTCGTTGACGGCTTTGGGGAGTAAAGCGCAAAGCGTCTAAGACAAATACGTCGCAAGCATAGCCCAATTCGTTTAAAGCTAGAACCGTGATTCTAAAATCAGCGCCTTTGTTAGAGTAAAGCCATCCTGGAACATTTTCTACAAGGAGTATAGTCGGGGCATTGTCTCCCTGTGACTTTAGCAATTTTACAAAACCCCAAAAAGCGCTGGAATGTTTACCTCTAATCCCGTTCATATTTCCAGCTAAAGATAAATCTACACATGGAAAAGAACAGGTAGCCAACATTGTAGCGGGGATATCGGTAGGATTTAATTCAAATATATCCCCTATTTTGTAATTATGTTCAGCATCGGGGAAAAATGCCTTATACATTTCATTTTTTTTCTCTGATATATCATTAGCAAAGATTACCCGCCAACCGCAAGACTCTAAACCCATCCTTACCAGGCCGATACCGGCGAAATATTCAGCTACTGTCAGAGGAACAGTCAAACTATCCATTTGGCAACCCTCAGGCCCATTTATCGAATATGGCTACTATACCATTTGACGCCCTTCGATTGTAACCCCTGATAGACTCTTTTGATAAGGTGCAGGAATCGGTCAAGTAGTCATCGGCCTAACATTTAATTTATCTCTATTCTATAATTGCCAGCATATTATTGCATAACACGGCGGATGTCAAACAAAAACAGGCAGAATTACATTGGGCATGCAATTATTCGCTAAAGACCAGATTCTTCGCTTCGCTCAGAATGACAAAAAGCGAAGGATTCAGCATGACAATTTGCTATTCTGAGCGAAGAATATAACTTGTCTTTTCTCTGTGACCTCAGTTTGTGCCGTGAAGTTAAGGAATAGTGAAGTTCATTAACAAGCTGTAATAAAGATGATACAACAATGGAAATGCTAACCATTGGGGAGTATCGGCAACGCCGTACAGGCGGGGTTGCCAAACCGCTCTACGCTGCAAAAGCTGTAAAGCCGATGTAGTGAACGGATAGAGAAAAGGTGGAAGAAAACCCATCAGGTATGACTTTAAGAGATGAATGCAAATGAATCGCTGAAGAAGTAACGAAATCGCATAAGTTGTCGGGCAAAATCGCATTGTGCTGAGGATGCATAGACAAGCATAGCGGAGACCTGTTTACTGGCTATGCGCCCACCGTTATACAGGCGACATGACTTAAAGTTGGGCTTTAATACGGAACACGGGATATCCGTTTCGGGGTAACGGCTGAAAGAGGCGTGAAACGGAAGTCGGACTAAGCCATAAGAGTAATGATATTCCGTGAAAACGGGAAGGAGCAAAGGGCTTAGGTTATTCAGTGAAATATTCACTACAACAACCTTGTAAAAAGGCGGGGGAAGATTAACAAATGGATATCCACGTGCGCAAAACAGTATTAATTGAGATTGAAGGCGGCAAAACTCAATGCGATAGGACAAGCTAACCCGGCGTTGTTTTATCACAGGGAAATGGGATACTGTTGAGGCGTATCAAGAATAACACGAGCCGTATGACAGGAGACTGTCACGTACGGTTCTGTGAGAGGCTTGGGGGTGAAACTCCCCCTTGCCTACTCGGCGTCTCTGTGGTTTATTTGTAATTATAAGATTGGTCTGGGATATAATCGGGCTTGCTGGACGATTTCAGGGACGGCCTCTTCCCATTCAACTGCCATGATGTGCACGCCAGAAATACCTTTGATTTCTCTAACCTGCTCGATGACTTCCAGGCAAATCCTGACGCCTTCTTCCTTGCCCTTTTTGGCGGCAGAGGCTGCTGTCATGCGGGTCATGACTTCATCAGGCACGTCCATACCGGGTACGTTATGCTTCATATGCTTTGCCATACCTGCCGACTTGAGCGGCGCCACGCCAGCCAGGATGAATGCCTTTTCGTGGAGTCCCATGTCGGTAACCATCTTCATCCATTCTTTAAACTTTTTGACGTTGTAAATAATCTGTGTTTGTATGAAATCTGCGCCAGCGGTAATCTTTTTTCCAAGTCTGATCGCGCGAAATTTAAAGGGGTCGGCAAATGGATTTTCGGCTGCACCGATAAAGAATTTTGGCTCGGATGCCTTTAATTCCTGGCCTGATTGAAATTTCCTTTCATCCCTAAGCATCTTTACCATCTGGATAAGTTGGATGGAATCTATATCAAAGACGCCTTTTGCCATAGGGTGGTCGCCGAATTTCTGGTGGTCTCCCGTAAGGCACAACAGGTTTTTCGCACCCAGTGCAGCAGCGCCCAGGAGATCACTCTGTATGGCGATACGGTTCCTGTCACGGCAGGTCATCTGGATGATTGGTTCTAATCCCGCATCAAGTACGATACGACCTGCGGCAATGCTGGACATGCGTACAACTGCTGTCTGGCAGTCGGTGATGTTGAATGCATCTCCGTAACCTTTTAGTATGGAGGCCTTTTTTTCTATCACCGAACGGTCTGCGCCCCGCGGCGGGCCGAGTTCTGCCGTAACGGCAAACTGCCCGTTTCTCAGTAATTTTTCTAAGTTGCTACCTGATTTTATGTCAGATCTATTTTCAATCATAATTTAGTAGTAAAGTAATTTTGGACGCGGATGAACGCAGATTATCAGGATAAAGAATTTTATTTTTTCATAACCAGGTGTTCAAGGATCATTTTTCGCGGATGGTTTTCCATCCCTGTTGTCCAGTCCTTGGGCGGTACGATGGTTTCCATCGTCGCTAAAAGCTGCTGGGTATCCAACTGATCATATATCTGATTCCACACGCAGGGGGTTTCCTGCGAGACCTCGCACTTCCCGTTTTGTGAGCCGCCACACGGGCCGTTCATGAGGCTCTTTGCGCATCGGCTTACAGGACACAATCCACCTGTTGTCGCCAGGACACAATTGCCGCAGCCGGCACACCGCTCCCAGAAAACGCCCTGTTCTATAGGCCCGCCCATAAAGGTGGTATTTACACCAGGAAAAACCCTGATTTTGGGGAATCTTTCTGCCACGTACTGCACGCCTACACCGCAGGCAATAGAAAGGACGGCGTCACAATCTTTAATGAGTTCTTTGATGTCATCAATAAATTCCCATTCACACTGCCGGAGCGTGGAATCCTCTATGATTTCAATCTGCCTGCCTTCTAATTTGGCTGAGAGCCGGAGCTGTGCAGCGAGTTCCGTGACCTGTTTTTCACCGCCGGTATGGCATATCGTTACGCACGAACCGCATCCCAGCACACAGATCTTCTTGAATCCGGAAAGCATCTGTTTGATTTCTTGAAACGGTTTTGATGCAGCTACAATCATTAGATATTACCTTTTTAAATTAGGTTGGGTTTTAAAAGACAATACCCAACGACTTTTTTACCCACCCCTCAATCCCCTCCCAAGAGGGGATTTCTCAAATTCCCCTCTTGAGAGGGGTAGGGGTGTGTTTATTAACTGCTTAACTAAAAAGATTGAAATTCCTATACAATTTAATTTTTTATTTACTAGCCGCTTGTTTGCTATGGTTATTTTGCTTTACCTTTACGTTAATTTTCTTTGTCAAACCACCTGTGGTAAAGGA
>JAHFOY010000130.1 GCA_023261485.1 Planctomycetota bacterium | reverse complement strand
GAAGTGTGAAAACCAGCAGGATCACACCTATTACCCAATTAAATTGCCGTGGTGGTTTATACGAACCTGTCAAAAACACTCGAAGCATGTGTATACTCACCGTAATCACCATGGCATGCGCACCCCAACGGTGAGAATTTCTCAAAAATCTGCCAAACGGTACCACGTACATCAAATCAACAATATCTGCATACGCTCTATTAACGTCAGGAACATAATAAAACATTAACAGGATTCCTGTTATCGTTTCAAAAAGGAATATAAAAAATGTAATTCCTCCCATACACCAAGTAAAACGGATCTTTGTGCCATGCTCCCGAACCTTAGCCGGATGCAAATGTAACCAGACGTTACTTATGATCTGAAGAACCCTATTTCTGGGGGTGTCCGTGTAACCGTGGCGAAATACAGACTTCCAAATTTCATTGTCCGTAATTTTCTTTATTAAATCCGGAATTAATTTCATTTGAATATCCCTTTCTCCACATTACATTTTAAGCTATTTCCTCCCCACATAATTAAAATTATCCTCCTATTCCTCCGTTTCTTCTATCGTTTTATTAATTTCCTCATTTGGTTTCCAAAGCACACGCTTTAAGGATATCACATTTACAGGACAATCTTTACAGTTTCCACAACGAATACAAACATCAGTATATTTAATCACAATACCATCTTTACTAATGAAAGGCCGATACGCTTTGCTCTCGTCGGAAACATCAACCTGCTTCAATGCACCAACGGGGCATACCGTGCTGCATCTGCCGCAGAGTACACACTCGTTCGTTTCAACATTTATATTAAGGTCACATTTCAGACACCGCATAGCCTCAACTTGCGCCTGAGATTCCACGAGGCCAAGTTCTACCAAATTGAAGGTACCCTGCCTATCGCCCACAGGCAACATTTGCATTTTCTCGCGGGGTATCGCATCATAATTTTCTTCTCTTAAATTGAATTCATTATCTAAAAGGGTAACCCACACCTTTTTCTTCGGTTTTTGAATTTCTTCACCTCTAATGTAACTATCGATTGACTTCGCGGCTAAATGCCCAAGAGCAATACACTCAATGACAGTACTAGGACCCAACGTAACGTCACCACCTGCAAAAATACCTTTCTTGCTTGTCATAAGGGTTTCATCCACTGCAAGCGTTCCCCACTTCGTGACCTGTAATCCGTGGTTATCACCAAGAAATTTCAGATCAGATTCCTGGCTGATAGCAGTAATAATACAATCCGTTTCAATGGTGAATTCCGAGTTTGGTACAGGTTCTGGTCTCCTTCTTCCACTGCTGTCTGGTTTTCCCATTTTCATTTTAATGCATTCCAGTCCCTTAACCTTTCCATTTTCGGTTAAAACCCTCACAGGCGCTGCTAAATAGTGGAACTTAACACCCTCATGTTCTGCTTCCTCTATTTCCCACGGAAGGGCCGGCATCTCTTCCCGTGTCCTCCTATAAACAATATACACTTCAGGACTCAGCCTCTGCGCCGTCCTGGCCGCATCAATAGCAGAATTCCCACCACCAATTACAGCCACTTTTTTGCCTGGACTTCTCATGTCACCGGCATTCACATTTTTCAAAAATTCCAGACAATCCATAACCCCCGAGGTACCCTCTTCTCCGGGAATCTCAAGCCTCTTCCCCTTCTGCGCACCTACAGCTATGAATACAGATTTATAGCCTTCTTTCGACAAATCAGAAATCGTCTTTCCGGGACTTCCTATGGGGGTGTTTATCTTTATCTCTACACCACGAGACATAATATGGCTCACATCAAACATTATTTGCTCACGCGGCAATCTATAAGATGGAATCGCCCACATCATCATACCGCCAACCTGTGATTCCTTTTCGAACACAGTCACCTTATACCCCATTCCTGCAAGGTCGTTCGCTGCGGTTAATCCAGCGGGACCAGCACCAATTACAGCAACCTTTTCTGTTCTCTGGGATACTTTTGGCGGTGGAATTTTTATCTTGTTCTTATAAATATAGTCAGTAACGAATCGCTTTAAGGCATCTATCGCTACTGGTCTGTCAAAATCACCACGTTTACATTTGGATTCACAGGGGTGCGGACATATATATCCACAAACGGCGGGGAACGGATTTGTTTCTCTCATCAATTTATACGATTCTACATAGTTACCCTGGCTTATCAAACGGATGTAGCCAGGCACATCCATATGGGCTGGACATCGATGCTGGCAACGAATATTTTGTTGTAACCAATCCAGATCAAGAAGCGCCCTTACTCCTTTTTTAGGTATAGTTGTCTGTCCCATAAACACACAAACCTTCTCTAAATAAGAATTATGAGGATAAATTAAACAATTAACTCTGTTTCAAGAGGTACTATTTTGCTAGTGTCAACCACCAGCTTACCGGCATCATCGATAACAACTTCAAAATGATTTAGAGGTCTTGGAGCAGGACCAGCGAAGTTCACACCATTTCGATAATATTTACTTCCGTGACACGGACATTCAAAAATATTCTTTTCCTTAGAAAATTCTACTGCACACCCCAAATGCTGGCACACCACAGAAATTGCCTTAAAACTATTGCCATCACGTACAACAAATATCTTCCTTGACTTTAGTGTGGTCACAGAATTTTCCGGAAAAACCTTTGGTTCTCCTACGGCAAATTTTGGTGATGGTTCAAAAAGCACCTTTGGGTAAAAGAAACCCTTATACCCCATAATTTGCGATAAGTATGCCCCTAATGTGGCAAAAAACATTGCCCACCCGGCCAATGTCAAAAAATTCCTACGGGAAATGGTAAACCAAATCCCCCCCTCTTTTTCCGACGTACAGCACTTATTTTTATCTTTTGTCTCCATGACACATCCTCCTACACTAATCCTTATTCCTTAGTATTTATAAACTATTTATTATACATAAAATGTAGATTCTTACATATAACTTAAAGAATGCGCATATTATATTTATCGATGAAAAAAGTCAAGTATATTTTACTATAATATCATATACTTTCATGCTTTTTTTATCAATAAACGATACGCGCCTTCCATATTCTCCACTTTAACGATCTTATGACCCTCTTCTTTAACGCTTCTAGGAACACTCCTCATCGGTTCCCCATCATCCAATATTACTTCCAATACCTGACCCGAATCCATCATTTCCAATTTTAACTTTGTCTTCACAAAATTAATAGGACAGAGCACTCCTCTTAAATCAATTTGATCGTCTGGAACAAGCTTTTCACCCTCTCCCATTTGTAAAACTCCTTAAAACAGAGTCAATTTTAAAATAATCGAGAAATCTACGTTTCACAAGCCCTACATCGACATGAGACATGATAAATATCTCTTCAGCACAAGTTTATTTCTTCTTCTTCGAATTGTTTCTTCTCTTCATTAAAAACCCAGGACCTGACATCAACCGGTTCTCCCTTCTCCACGGCAGCAATCATATAAGAATACCCGACCCATGCATGCTCTGTATCGTAAACAGATGGAATTGCAGGATGATCGGGATGGGAGTGGTATATGCCTATGATTTGCAGTCCCCTTTTCGAAGCTTCTTTATCAATTTTTACAAACTCTTTACCTTCTATTTCATATCTGTCGTGTGTTCTATCTGTATTTTTATTTTGCACAGGACGGACTTCAATCACCTTTTTTTCTGACGTATTCATACCAAGCAGAAGCCCACAACATTCGTACGGATAACTCTTTTTTACCAGATCCTTTATAAAACGAAGCTTATCATTATCAATACCCAGCAAAGTATAACTCCCTAATATTTTAACAAACCTTATTTTTATACACCTGCCCAAAAACTTGTACTCAAATAGCGATCACCCCTGTCAGGAAAGATCGTAACAATCAATCCTCTGTCAATTTCATTCGCCACTTTCAGTGACGCCACTAATGCCGCACCTGAAGAATACCCGACAAAAAACCCCTCTTCAGCCGCAAGGCGCTTGACGGCTGCATAGGCATCTTCTGTCTCGACCGTCATTTTTTTGTCCGGAAAATGATTATCAAATATACCGGGAACAATCGAAGTAGACATGTGCTTCATACCTTCCAATCCATGAATAGCAGTTGACGGTTCAACCGAAATCACCTTAATATCGGGATTGTATTCCTTCAGTCGCCTACCTGTCCCCATAAGAGTACCGCTTGTCCCCAGACATGCAATAAAATGTGTTACCTCGCCTCCCGTTTGTTCCCATATCTCCACACCGGTAGTTTCGTAATGCGCCTTCCAGTTCGAAGGATTATTATACTGATCGGCATAAAAATACTTTGAAGGATCTTCGGTTACAAGCCTCTTCGCCTCTATCATAGCGCCGTCCGATCCCAGTAACGGATCCGTAAATATAATCTTTGCCCCAAAGGCACGCACAATCCTCTTCCGTTCCTCACTAACGTTTTGAGGCATTACCAGGGTTACTTTGTATCCCTTCGATGCGCCAATGAGCGCATAAGCAATACCCGTATTTCCAGATGTGGAATCTATAATAATTTTGTCACGGTTTAATCTTCCAGATTTTTCGGCATCTTCAATAATTCGCAGTGCGGGACGATCCTTTACAGAGCCGCCCGGATTAAACCACTCTGCCTTGACGTATATTTCTACATCCTTATCCTTCAATTCGCTTGTAATTCTATTGATTCTCAAAAGAGGGGTATTCCCAATCTTATCGGAAATTGAGTTCTTTGAAATCCGCTTTGATATGCACTTCGAACTTTTTATTACCGTACCTGCCACGACACTACCTTTCTTCCGTTAAATAAATAGCTGTGTTTCAGCGCCATCAGCTATTTCCAAAAGAGTAGTTAATCCGAGGATATCATCTACCCTGGATTTAACCTTTGCTTCTTCCAATTCCATTAGTTTCACGGCCGCAGTACATGCATAGACTTTTAAATTCCCCATCCTTCTAACCTCGTTAAGTATTTCATTGAGAGAAATTGGATTAATCTCCTGCATGCGTTTCGACAATCTTCCACCCTCTTCACCAAACTCATCGGATAATTTTTTGACATCAAACTCGTCATTCACAAATCTCCTCAATGCCCAGAAGAACAGGAAAATATACGTTTCCCTCCCCATCGACGCCGCTGTAATCGCCAGTGTAACGATTTGATAAAGTTTATCGTAGGTACCGCTATGCGCAAATATGACGAATTTTTTTTTATCCTTCATTGTCAGTTCTTGGCAAATGCGCTCACAACATCTTTTTTAAACTTATCCAAACCCACACGGTCAATCACAGTACCGAATCTTTCCTTTGTTTTACCGTTCTCTTTATACCATTTCAGGGTTGCGGAGATAAAATCGTTTACTTTGTTGTCGGGCAAGAAATTGACCACCTGATCCGCCTCGCGCGGATGCCTTCCGTGTTTTCCGCCGGTACGCACCAGCCAACCCCTCTGCTTGTCCTTCCAGGCGTCTGTCGGACATGCCCTGATACAGTCGCCGCAATACACGCACTTGGATTCATCAAACATCGGCTTGCCCTCTTTGTCAGATACTATCGCACCTTCCTGACACGCCTTTGCACATAGTGTACAACCATTACATAAATCTTTGCTCCAAACGGGATACACTACACCCTGGAATCCCAAGTCCATCTCCCTTGTCCTCGCACAATCGATCGGACAACCTGAAAAACTCATCTTAAACTTATGATGACAGGGCGTACCGAAGTGCTTCTCATCAACCTCCAAAGACTTGGATTGCGCATCCATAATTCCATTAGGATTATACTCACAGCCTCCACATGCCGTAGGTACTCTGACTCTCGGACCGCAGGATGCTACCTTTTGCCCTACCGTAGCCAATTCCTTCACTACGGCGTCAAAATCATCAATATGTACGCCAATAATTTCTACCGACTGCCTGAAACTCAAATGACAGTAGCCCATTCTGCTATATTTTTTCGCAACTTCTGCAACCTTTGTCAGCTTTTCCGGTGTTATCCTTCCACCGGGAACCTTCAATCGGACGGTAAAAAGGTCTTTTTGTGTCTGTTTTATGAAACCACCGGATTTTAATTCATTAAAGTCAATTCTCTGAGTAACAGTCTTTTCAGCCATTCATGCTCCTAACCTGGACAAGCCAGTACCAAAGTATTTAACAATTTTACATCTTCTATTACATTTGAATTTATCTTAACAACTCATAAAAAATCTTGCAAGAAAAAAGAAGTCTATAGACTTTATCGACTTATTTCTCCTTACGAATTTTCTCGGAAATAATCTCTAATATCTTCTTTTTTGCCTCGGATATGCCCTTTTCTTTAACAACCTCAAGCATATCAAGCCCTGCTATACGCTGCAAAATATCGCGTCTTACCGATTCATCAGAAACCTCAGAAAGTATCTTTCGCCTTGTTTCAGATAAGAGTTTTGCAAATTCACCATACTCTTCCCCAAACTGTTTTTCCAGATTCTCCCTGATATTGCGCGCCAGTGCCGGACTTGCCCCCCCAGTTGAGATGCTGATGCTCAAGTCACCACGACTAACGGTTGCCGGCACTATAAACGAACAAAATTCCGGCCTGTCAACAACGTTCACCAGGATACTCCTCTTTGTCGCATCGTAATAAATCTTTTTGTTTACCTCTTCATCATCCGTAGAGGCAACCACGACCCACGCTCCATTCAGGAATCCTTCTTCATATTTCTGCTGAATCCTTTCGATCCCTGTTTCTCTTTCCATTTCGGGACAGAATTCCGGCGACACTACGGTAACCCGTGCACCTGCCTCTTTCAAGCTGCACACCTTACGCCAGGCGACATTACCACCGCCAACCACCAAACACTTCTTATCCTGAATATTCAGGAGTATCGGATAATATTTTGCCATTTTTCTCAGCACTCTATAAAATTTTCATCCCGTATTAAATCCTCATACGTCTCGCGTTTTCTGATGATGCGAAACTGGTCGCCATCCACCAGCACCTCACACGGACGTGGACGGGAATTATAACTGGAACTCATGGTAAAACCATAGGCGCCTGCGCTGAAAATTGCCAGCGAATCACCTTCTTTTACCTTCGGTAATGCCCTATTGGTTGCAAAAGCATCACTGCTTTCACAAACCGGACCTACGATATCAACCAATTCCATACCTCTCTTTACAACACATTTATCAGGATTTTCCACCTCCGGCATTTTTATATTCGTATTTACCGGCCATATCCTGTGGAAGGCGTCATACAGGGCAGGGCGTATCAAATCGTTCATAGCGGCATCACAGATAACAAATTTTTTCCCGTGCACTGTCTCCTTTGTATAGATCACCTGAGAAACCAAAATCCCGGAATTTCCCACGATAAACCGTCCTGGCTCCATAATCAGATTGCACTGCATCTCTTTCACCAGCGGCAGAATTTTTGAGGCATAGTCTTTTGGCCGTATGACTTTTTCACCTGTATACGAGATACAATAGCCGCCACCTATATTCATGTATTCAATATCCATTCCTTCGTTTCTGCATTTTTGAATTAACGCCAGTATCTTCCTGAAGGCGCGCACATAGGGATCAACCGTATAAATAGGTGAACCCAAATGTACGTGCAATCCGCACAGGTCAACATTCGAATATTTTACACATTGCTTAATAATCTTCTCGGCTTCAGTAATATCGATACCGAATTTATTTTCTTTTTTTCCCGTGGTAGTCTTTGCATGGGTATTTGCATCGATATCCGGATTTACCCTCAAGGCTACTCTCGGAGTTTT
>JAHFOY010000015.1 GCA_023261485.1 Planctomycetota bacterium | reverse complement strand
CAATGGTGTGGTTCTCTTTCCCCACATATGGATAATAAATATCCCTGATCTGATACTCACGATCGAATGTAACCAGCATCGAACCATTCCCTACCGGTATGTCTCTGGGCATATATTTTCCTTAAATGTTCATTTCACCGCAGAGACGCAAAGAACGCAGAGATTGACAAACCGATTAATCCCCCTTATCAAAGGGGGATTTAGGGGGTTGTCTTCGTGCCCCTTTGCATCTTTGCGGTGAATATTCTTACTATGACAGATTTAGAACCAGCAATTTGGGTTCTGTCATTTCTTCCATGGCGTAACGGACACCTTCCCGACCAATACCTGAATCCTTAACACCCCCATACGGCATATTATCCGCACGGAATGACGGCACATCGTTTACAATCACCCCCCCCACCTCCAAATGCTCATAAGCATAAAAAACATGCCTTATGTTGTTGGTAAACACGCTTGCCTGTAATCCATAGGCAGAATCATTTAGCCGCTTTACTGCCTCTTCGAATGTGTCGTGTTTCGAAACTGTTACTGCCGGTGCGAATAATTCGTTTGTGTTGACCTTCATCTGCGGCGTTGTTTTAGTAATAACCGTCGGTTCGTAGAGCGTACCCTTGCGTCCTCCGCCATATGCCAGGACTGCACCCTCCTTCACTGCCTCATTGACCCACGATTCTATCCTTTGAGCGGACTGTTCGTCAATCATAGGCCCAAGCCTCGTTTCTTCCCTGAGAGGATCTCCCATTTTTAACGTTTTTACTTCATTTAGAAAATTCGATAGAAAGTCATCATATATCTTGTTATTGACAAATAGCCTTTGGAGGGATATACATATCTGACCACTAAATGAAAATGCGCTGGCAATGCATCGTTTCACGGCATAGTCCAGATTATCACTGCTGTCAACAATAGCGCCTGCATTCCCGCCCAGTTCCAGGGTTACCCTTTTCTTGCCTGCGATTTGCCTGAGCCGCCACCCTACCGCTGCGCTGCCGGTAAATGTAAACATCCTGATTCGTTCGTCTGCAACCATCCGCTCTGCCAGATTTGACGCGCAGGCAAACACACTAAAACCTCCGGATGGCCAACCTGATTCGGAGATAACTTCGCCAAGCAACAAGGCGGTTAAAGGAGTCTTTGAAGCCGGCTTGATGATAATCGGATTTCCCGAAGCAATGGCTGGGGCTACTTTATGCACAATAAGATTCAATGGAAAATTGAAAGGCGAGATACCTAAAATTGGACCGATAGGAAATCTTCTATTAATCGCAGTTCTGTTCTTCGACCACTCTGAGATGTCTAATGGAATATATTCACCCAACATCCTCTTGGATTCTTCAGCCGCTATTTGAAATGTACCAATCGCCCTTTCAACCTCTGCCCGTGCATCGGCGATGGGTTTCCCTGCTTCCAGTGCTATCGTTTGTGCAAATTCCTCGCTCCTTTTCTGAATCCCATCCCTGATACTACTTAAAACTTCAGCCCTTTTATAACTGGGCAGCTTTCTGGTTTCTTCGAAGGCATGGACAGCAGCCTGAATGGCATCGTTCACGTCCTTTTCCGTTGCCAGAAAGGTGGCGCTTACAATCTCATTATTATATGGATTCTTTACCTCCAGGATATCCTTACTTTCCCGCCATTCGTTACCAATAAGATATTTATATTTACTTTGCATTGTTAAACTCCAATACTACTTTGTTTACTGCTTACGTTACATCTTCGCCATTCCCGTCCGTCCCTTGCCATCAGGTCGTCTGCATCTTGAGGTCCCCAAGTACCTGCCGCATAGTTAGGAAATTTTCTATGTGGTAATGCTTTCCACACGTCCTGTATCGTTGATACTACGTTCCAGCTAGTTTCGACCATGTCTGCGCGTTGAAACAGAGTTGCGTCACCTACCATGCAGTCGTATAGCAGCCTCTCGTGCCCCGTACTCGGAGTACTGCCAAAATAATCCTCATATTTAAAGTCCATATCAACCGTCCCCAGCCGCACGAGTGGTCCGGGAATTTTGGCGCCGAAGTTTAACGAGATACCCTCGTCAGGCTGAATATGAAGCACTAAAAGGTTTGGTTTCAGGCATCCGACAGCAGTTTTACGGAATAAGACAAAGGGGGGGCTCTTGAATTGAATGGCAATCTCGGTAACGCGGCATGGAAGCCGTTTCCCCGTCCTCAGGTAAAACGGCACATTCGCCCATCGCCAATTATCAATGTGCAGTTTTAAAGCTACAAACGTCTCCGTATTAGAATCGGCAGGAACGCTTGATTCTGACCGGTAAGCAGTCACCCGCTGATCACCGGCAGTGCCTTCTCCATATTGTCCTCTCACTGTTGACCTGAGAACTTCCTCATGAGACAGGGTTTGAATTGCCCGTAAAATCTTGACCTGTTCATCCCGCACAGCATCGGCATCAAAAGAAATCGGTGGTTCCATCGCTGTTAGAGTAACCAACTGAAAAATATGGTTTGGCACCATGTCCCGCAACGCCCCAGCCTTGTCGTAATAACCGCCGCGTTGCCCCACGCCAATATCCTCAGCAACCGTTATTTGCACATGGTCAATGTATCGCCGGTTCCAGATGGGTTCAAAGATGCCGTTTGCAAAGCGAAAGACCATGATATTTTGCACGGTTTCCTTGCCAAGGTAATGATCGATGCGGTAAATCTGACTCTCACTCATTACTTTCCTGATTTCCTGGTTAAGGGCACGGGCAGATTCGAAATCACGCCCGAAGGGTTTCTCGACAATGACCCGTCTCCAGCGGCCATTTTCCTCACGTGACAGCCCTGCTGCACCAATTTGCTGAATAATTTGTGAAAACAAATCTGGCTCTGTAGCAAGGTAGTAAAGATAGTTCCCCTGTGTGCCGTGTTTTTTGTCCGCTTCCGCTAACTGATTTTGAAGCCGTTGGTATGCGTTTGGGTCCTGCACGTCACCCGATACGTAATAGAGCCGTTGGATAAACCATTTCCACAATTCAGGATCAATCAAACCTGTAGCAAACTCTTTTATATCCTGACTACACTTGTCGCGAAATTCCTCGTGGCTCATCCCGCGGCGGCCAAATCCAATAACGGCAAACTCCTTAGATAATAAGCGCTCTTTTGCCAGGTTGTAAAGCGCTGGGATAAGCTTGCGTTTGGCCAAGTCACCGGATGCTCCAAATATTACCATGATGCAGGGATCACCGATATGCCCCAATAGTTCGCTGTCTCTGCGCTTTTCACCAGCACTGTCCATTCGTATGTACTCCTCTATGATTTCTCCTGATTAATTGGAAATCTCGTCTTTGCCACACTGAATAACAACATCCGAACCAAAGTTACCCTTCCTGCTTCCGTTCAGTATGGCCGCCAAATTTTTGCCGCATAGCCGATAACAACTTTTCAGCAAACGTGTGCCCCTGGCGTGAGCGGAAACGTGCAAATAGTGATGCTGAGAGTACATCAACCGGCACAGCTTCTTCAATAGCAGCCAGAATTGTCCAGCGACCTTCGCCGGAATCCTGCACATCCCCGGAGTAATTGGATAGTGTTGGATTCTCAAAGAGTGCCATTGCCGTAAGATCGAGAAGCCACGACCCGATAACGCTCCCGCGACGCCAAACCTCAGCGATGTCGGCAACTTTGAAATCGTAGCGATGGCCTTCGGGTAAATTGTCGGCGCTGGCATTTCGTAAAATATCGAAACCCTCCGCATAGGCCTGCATCAAGCCATATTCAATGCCATTGTGGATCATCTTCACGAAATGCCCGGCGCCATTTGGACCGCAGTGAAGATAACCGTATTCCGCGGTGCAATCCGCGCTCTCACGTCCGGGGGTTCGTGATATTCCTCCATGCCCTGGCGCAAGGGTCTTGAAAACAGGCGTCAGATGCTTAACGGCATCAGATTCTCCGCCAATCATGAGACAATATCCACGCTCCAGTCCCCAGATGCCGCCGCTCGTGCCTACATCCAGGTAATGAATGTTCTTATTCTTCAGCAACTTTGCACGGCGCACGGCGTCTTTATAATAGGAGTTGCCGCCGTCAATGATAATATCGCCTGTTTCCATGCGTTCGGCCAAAGCCAATACCGTCTGTTCGGTCGGATCACCCGCCGGAACCATGACCCATGCCGCACGTGGTTTGCTTAATTTGTTAACAAAGTCATCCAGGGATGCCGCTCCGGTGGCCCCCTCACCGGCCAATTGCCTCACATTGTCGGGATTCCGGGTAAACACAACGCACTGATGCCCCCCCCGCATCAAGCGTCGTACTATGTTTGCTCCCATTCTACCCAAACCAATCATACCCAACTGCATAATCTTTCTCCTTTCAGAAATGGTGAAGAGTGACGTGTGGCGAGTGACGGGTGACGGGTAATGTTTTCTCGCCACTTGTCACTCGTCACCTGCCTTCCTTGTTGTCTGATGGCCGTAACGCACCTCCAACATGCGGATCTTTTCCAACCTTCGACTGTGGCGCTCTGCACCTGTAAATTTTGCCTCCACGAATGCCCGAACGAGTTCTTTGGCCAGTTCAAGCCCAACCACACACGCCCCCAACACCAGAATATTCATGTCATCATGTTCTACCCCCTGATGAGCCGAGTATGTATCATGACAAAGCCCTGCGCGGATGCCTGACAGTTTGGTTGCCGCAACTGAGGCACCAACACCACTACAACAAATCAGAATTCCACGGTCTGCCTGATTCTTTAAGAGAGACAGCCCCACTGCTTCAGCAAAATCTGGGTAATCGACAGTCTCAGTACTAAATGTACCCACATCCACGACCTGAAATCCCAATTCTTGAAGAAAAGTGGCCAGATATCCCTTCAATTCGAATCCCGCATGATCGGCTCCAATAGCGATCCGCATATTTACCTCCATTTAGTCTACAGTTCTTCAGTCAAGATTACCACTCTCGTTTAATTATGCCTTCGGCAACTTTCCCCCCTGTTTCCCCCCGTTTACGGGGGGATGATGGGGGGGTATTTGAAATTCCTGTACATGTACGTTAAATCAGGCTGGGTTTTAAAAGACAAAACCCAACGACTTTTTTACCCACCCCTAAATCCCCTCCTTGGAGGGGACTAAGGGGTGGGTTTCCTCCCAAGAGGGGACTTCTTAAATTCCCCTCTTGAGAGGGGTAGGGGTGTGTTTATCCATTACATATTTTAAAAAGATTGAAATTCCTGAACATAAATATGTCAACTGCATGTTACCCCCCGCAAACTTGTCAACCATTTTCAAACCCATATACATGCTCAAAATAGGCCCGCAATATCTCTGCCACGCTCCACGCCTGTGAGATGCATCCACGTGGCGTATGGGGCGGGTCACCATCAAATATCTCAGAAACCGTCCCCAGTCCGGACTCAAACAGGTGTTCATAAAACGGCACAAATAGTCCTTTGACATAGTTCAGGGTTTCCTTATTGCCGGTGTAAGCCTTTGCATAGGCCGAAATATACGGGCCTATCAACCACGCCCACACCGTGCCCTGATGATAGGCCCTGTCCCTTTCGTAAACATTCCCGCAGTAACGACCAACATAGTCTTTATCCTTTGGCGAAAGAGATCGAAGACCGTACGGTGTTAATAGATGTTCCTTCACTATCTCAACCACGGTACTCTGCCTCTTTATTGACAGCATCGAATACGGCAGACTCACGGCAAACACTTGATTGGGGCGAATGGCTGTATTCCTTGTTTCGCCATCAACGTAGTCATAAAGATACTGCCCTTCATCAAACCAAAAGACATCATTAAATGACCTGCTTACTTTTTGCGCTAAAATATTATAGTCCTTACTCTCGTTGCTTAAATCCATTTCACGGGCAAGGAACGACATGATTTTTAAGGCATTATACCATAACGCATTAATTTCCACAGCCTTTCCTTTGCGTGGCGTCACCACCCAGTCACATACCTTCGCATCCATCCACGTCAGTTGCACACCCTCTGCACCTGCATAAATTAACCCATCCGCATCCATATGGATGTTGTATCGCGTCCCCTTCTGATAATACTCAACAATCTCTTTTAGTACATCATATAAATCTTTACGAATAGTCACCAAATCCTTTGCAAAGCGTAGATATTGGTACACTGCCTGAATATACCACAGCGATGCGTCAACGGTATTGTATTCAGGCGTTTCGCCATAATCGGGGAATCGGTTCGGTATCATTCCCTTGCTTGTATACTGTGCAAACGAAAGTAATATTTCCCGTGCATCGTCGAATCCGCCCTGGACTAGGGTAAGTCCCGGCAGCGAGATCATGGTATCGCGCCCCCAGTCTCCAAACCAGTGGTACCCTGCGATGATGCTCTTCTTGTTGCCCTCCCGTTTCACAATAAAACTGTTAGAAACAGTCAACAAAGATTTGCACAATTTGGCAATATTTTTTACTTCTACTTGTGGAGGTTCGAGAGCTGAGGCTGGAGGTTGGCGGCTGGAATTGCTTACCTCTAACTTCAAACCTCTGTCTTCTTTTTCACGCAGTGCGGTTTCTTTCTTTAACAACTCAAACACATCCAATTTACCGTATTCATTTGTAGAGGCGACAACATAACAATCCATCCCTTTGTTCAAGTCGAACTGCAGGGCAAATGGGCTAAAGTGGTCTTCGTGTGACTCCAAGCCACGTTCAATCTCCTTCGGGTATTCCATGTTTTTATACCAGAACGACGTCTTATCCATTGCCTCTGCATTATGGAAAAGATACATGGATGGAAGATTTTCGTATGGTTGTAAACACACCCTACTATTATCAAGAATTTTATAATCGGTCTTAAAGACGGGATTTTCATGGGTAAGCCAGTGGTAATCGCGGAATGCAACCATGACCCTTACCTTCAATGTAAGGGCGAACGTCCGTTCGCCACTACACTTCACCTGATATAAAATTACCGTAGTATTTTCTCCATAAATCATAAACACTGTCTTTTTTACGTTTACCCCGTGAACAGCATATTCAAAGGTGGGAAATGGGTTTAAAGTAAATTGGACAAGGTTTTTGTATCCTTCGGGATAGATTGCATTAGGATAGATGTTTGCAGACAGAGGATACTCCTTGCCATCGATACACAGGAATTCTTCCAATTTGGAGAGCAACAGGGTACGTCCAAGGGGCGGCCTGGTAGCGGCCATAAGCAGGCCGTGATAACGTCTTGTATTTGCTCCGATTATCGTAGAGGATGCATAACCACCGATCCCGTTGGTCTCCAGCCATTCCTTTTCAACGGCCTTAGAAAGATTATGACAGGTATCTTTATTAAATTCTATCGTCATCTCTATAAGCCTTTTTAATCTGTTTTTGCATCTTTTTATGTCTTGTCATGAATTTTGATTTTACCAGCATTTCTAAGGCTTTCAAGAAATTTCATTTGTTTTCCGTTTGCATTTTTTTACGATTAGGTACGACTCAAAAAGTATTGGTTGAATTTGAAACGGTATTATAGTAAAATATTTTTACCATCTTACTGTTACTTTACAATTGGAGATATGGAAATATGAAGGCGTTGACAATATCATCTAAAGGGCAAATTGCAATACCAAAGGAAATAAGGGATTCTTTGAATATTAAAGAGGGAGACCGGCTGGTTTATAAGGTAGACAGGGGTAGGATTGTATTAGAGCCTGTAGTAAGTGTCCCACGTTCACAGTCATACTTTTGGACTCCTGAAGTGCAGGAGAAGGTAAAAAAAGCTGATGAGAATTTTAAGGCGGGCAATTTCAAGACACATAAGATAGATAAATTTATAAAGGACCTAAAGGAGTGAGCAAGTATCTTATTGCAATAGAACCAGAATTTTTCCCACAGTACGACAGCCTGCCTAAAGAGATAAAAAAGAAGTTTAAAAAGCAATTAACCTATCTGAAAGACAATCCAAAGCACAATTCATTACAGATACACAAACTTGAAGGCACAGACTTCTGGGAATTTTACGTTGATAAAGGTTATAGATGCGTATTTAAGCAAGAAGGGGATGTTTACAAGCTGTATTTCGTCGGCACGCACAAACTGATTGATAATTTTTAAGGGTTTCAAACATTTAAATACTCACAATTATTAAGGATAATTACCATGAAATGTCCGCACTGTCTGGAATCATTTCACGATTTTTACGAGGTAATACCCGTTGGTAACGACGCGGACGGCAATTGGGGCGTTGTTAGCAGGAAGTGTCCGTCCTGTGAACGGGTAGTACTTGTTTTGGTAAACGGGAAAATTGGCAGTATCGGAGGCCGATCTATGCTTGAGTCGGTTAAAGGCGAACGCCTTATTTATCCGAGGACCCCAAGCCGTATACCACTCCCGAAAGAAGTGCCTGAAGAATTTGCCGAAGTTTACAAAGAAGCATGCACGGTGCTTGCCGATAGTCCAAAGGCAAGCTCTGCCATAAGTCGTCGCTGTCTACAGCATCTTTTAAAGGAAATGGCTAATGTTAAACCCTCCAAACTCGCAGATGAAATCCAGGAAGTGATAGACAATGGAAACTTGCCGCCTTACATAGTAGAAGCAATCGATGCCGTTCGAAAGATAGGCAACTATACCGCCCATCCGATAAAGAGCGAAAGGCCTGGAGAAGTTGTAGACATTGAGCCAGGCGAGGCAGATTGGAACCTCGATGTGTTGGAAGCCCTCTTTAATTATTATTTTGTTCAACCGGCAACAATAAAAAGGAAACGGGAAATCCTTAATCTCAAGCTGAAGGAAGCTGATAAAAAGGGCATGAAAAAAGGCTAGAGAGTAACGCTACCATACTGTATATCATTAAATAACTGATATATCCATGTAAGGCCGATTGCAGGAGTCGAAATCCTCCGCAATTGGCCTTTTTTCGTTTAAGCAAAAATGAGTATTTGATTAATAGCCAAAAAATAGTATATTGATTAGAATTAATTAGGTTGGGGTTTAAAAGACAAAACCCAACGGCTCCCCGTTTACACGAGGACAAGTTTTATTTTACCCACCCCTTAATCCTCTCCCAAGAGGGGACTCCTAAAATTCCCCTCTTGAGAGGGGCAGGGGTGTGTTTATTAATCGCTTAATTAAAAAAGATTGAAATTCCTTATTACAACCTTTAGGTTTGTTTATGACTGATAAAACAAGTGTCTCTATCGTCCGCTGTGAAAGTTACGACAGGGATAAAGTCATTACGGCTGTCGAACAGACCTTTGCATACTTTGGCGGTATTCACACCATCGTTAAAAAGGGGGCAAAGGTACTCTTGAAGCCGAACTTTATCAGGGAAAGCGCGCCTGAAGACTGCACCATTACCCATCCAATGGTCATCGAGGTAGTAGCCAAAAAGGTGCTGGAAATGGGCGCAACACCGATTATCGGCGATAGCCCGGCCTTTGGCGCTATATCAAAGATTGCCAGACGTGCAGGTATTGACCGTTTTGCCGAAGAGCATGGTATCGAGATTATTGAACTCGACTCACCACGCCGGGTGAAGACAAAATGCGGAACAAAACCGTTCACACTCACCGTCTCCGGCAGGGCGCTGGACGTTGATGCCATTATCAACATCCCCAAGCTCAAGGCGCATGGGCAACTGTTATATACCGCCGGAGTAAAAAATATGTATGGGTGTGTCAGCGGCAAGAGAAAGGCCTGGCGTCATTTTCAATCAAAAGATGACATTGAATGGTATGCAGAGATGCTGCTGGCCAATTATCACGCCGTGAAACCCGCGTTTACCATTGTGGATGCCATTATGGCTATGGAAAAACACGGACCTTCCGGGGGAATACCAAAACAAGTTTCCTTAATCTTCGGGGGCATTGACTGCATCGCTATTGACCGGGTCGTAGCGGAGGTTATTAACGCACATCCTTCCCAGTCGTCGCTTTTAAAGGCAGCAAAAACTCATTCCATAGGAGAGCAAAATTTGAATACCATAGAAATATTGGGAGAATCAGTATCCTCCGTAAAAGTACATGATTTTATCCTGCCAAAACTGGTACCGATTGGATTTACTACCTTCAGGGTTATGAAGAGTCTTGCCAAACATCTCTGGTTGAAGAACTTTGGCAAGGCCATTTTATTTCTTTTGACTTTCTCCCTATCACTACCAATGAATGCCTTTTCAGAAGAAAACAACTTAAGGAATTTTCCATCACACGTAGCCGTTGATGATGTTATTCATGTCCCGACAGGCGAAAAGGTGCAGTTTTCCAACTTGACCCATTTTTTTGATTGCGCCCGTGTCCTTTACGTCGGCGAAACCCACGCCAATAAGGCTGCTCACCAGGTGCAATTAAAAATACTCAATTCGTTTTATGAGAAATTTGGAAACAACATTGCCGTTGGTATGGAGATGTTCACAAGGCCATATCAGCCTTTTCTGGACCAATGGATTGCCGGTGAAATTGACGAGAATAAATTTCTGGAAGAGACCCGCTGGAATTCGGAATGGGGATATGATTATGATTTGTATAAAGACATCCTGGATTTTGCACGTGAAAAGAAAATCCCCGTGATCGCCTTAAACGCCCCAAAGGCAATGGTAAAAATGGTAAGTAAAAACGGCCTTAAAGGGTTAAGTGAGGAAGAGAAAAAACAATTGCCTGAAATTGATACGACCGATAATTTTCACCGGGCTTATCTGGAGAGGGCTATTCGGGAGCACATGGTGGACCGTACAGCCGATTTAGAAAAATATAACGACGTTCAGAATTTATGGGAAGAGTACATGGCCCAAACAATTGCAGATTACTTATCATCCTGGGAAGGCAAAGATAAGAAGTTTCTGGCCTTTGCCGGAAATGGTCATATAATCTACGATTTTGGCATCCCGAAAAAGGTGTTTAGACGCACGCACTTACCCTATTACACAATTTATCCCGCTGAGTTTCACGGAGAAAAACCTACACCAGAGCATGACCTGTTTTTACCTGAAATTCCTTTAGAACCGGCTGATTTTGTCTGGGTTATCACTCCTTTAGCGGAGCAAAAAAGGATATATTTAGGGGTTCAACTGAAAAGAACAAGCGAAAACAAACTGGTCATACAGGAAATAACCCCCGGAAGCCCCGCAGAAAAGGCGGGATTTATAGTTGGTGATGTTATTTCGTCAATTGACGGAAACGCAGTAAAAGGTGTGCCAGACCTGGTTCATTACCTCCAGACAAAGAAGTTTGGAGATACCAGTACTGTGGAGCTCGAACGCGATGGTACGAAGATTTCTTATTCGGTCACCCTTTTTGAAATGGAAGAGGAGTGAAAAACATTATTTAGCCACGAATTGGCACGAATGGACACTAATAAAATATTATATAAGGATTTATCTTACAAAATCGCCGGATTGGCTATGCAAGTGCATAACAAACTCGGCTATGGTTTCCTTGAAAAAGTTTATGAAAATGCACTGATGGTACTATTTAAAAGAGAAGGTATTCAAGCAAAACAACAAGCGCCTATAACTGTTTATTTTGAAGAAGAGGTGGTAGGAGAATACTATGCAGATATTTTGGTTGAAGATAAAATCATTTTAGAGCTAAAAGCTGTAGAAGAAATTATAGATGCACATAGATCTCAAATTCTTAATTATTTGAAAGCAACTAGATTACAATTAGCAATTATCCTGAATTTTGGGAAAGACCGACTTGAGTCCGAAAGATTTATTCTATAAAATTAATATTTTTAATTTGTGTATATTCGTGTTCATTCGTGGCTAAATATTTACAATTAATAAACTATGCAGACAATACTATCAACGCAATACAATCCTAAAGAAATAGAAGATAAGTGGTACCGTTTCTGGGAGGAAAAAGGGGTTTTTCACAGCGTACCGGATTCCTCGAAGAAACCTTATACCATCGTCATTCCGCCTCCAAACGTAACAGGTGTGCTTCATATGGGGCATGCCCTGAATAATATTATCCAGGATATTTTAATCCGATGGAGACGCATGCAGGGATACACAGCCCTCTGGATGCCCGGCACAGACCATGCAGGCATTGCCACCCAGAATGTGGTCGAACGGGAACTGGCCACAAAACACATCAAACGTGAGCAATTGGGGCGCGAACGCTTCGTAGAAGAGGTCTGGAAATGGAAGAATCAATATGGCTCGACCATTATAAATCAGTTGAAAAAGCTGGGGAGTTCCTGCGACTGGACAAGGGAACGTTTCACTATGGATGAAGGACTCTCGGCGGCAGTGAAGGAAACCTTTGTACGCCTCTTCGAGAGGGGATTAATCTACAAGGGCAAGTACATGATCAACTGGTGTCCGCGATGCTGCACAGCCCTTGCTGATGACGAGGTTGAGCATGAGGAGCACGAGGGACACCTGTGGCACATAAAATACCCGTTCAGAGACGCCCCGCATCTTTATATTGTGGTAGCCACAACCCGACCAGAAACAATGCTGGGCGACGTTGCGGTAGCCGTTAATCCGAAGGACGACCGTTATAAGGACATGATAGGTGAGATGCTCACGCTCCCTATCGTTGACCGGGAAATACCAATAATTGCGGATGATTTTGTGGATACGTCCTTTGGAACGGGCGCCGTCAAGGTTACTCCGGCTCACGATCCTAATGATTTCGAAATGGGCAAACGCCACAACCTAACCCCGATTGCTGTTATGCTAGAGAACGGGGGCATGAACGAACATGCGGGGGAATATGAGGGACTGGACCGGTTCGAATGCAGAAATGCGCTAGTAGAAGAATTAAAATTAAAGAAATTCATCGAGATGGTTACACCACACAAACACTCCGTCGGGCATTGTTACCGGTGTCATACGGTTATTGAACCGTATATTTCAGACCAGTGGTTTGTAAAGATGCGTCCCCTTGCGGATGCTGCTATCCAGGCTTCCGGAAACAAATCGGTGACCTTCTTTCCGGAGCGATGGGAAAAAATATATCTAAGCTGGCTTGAAAATGTCCGTGACTGGTGTATTTCAAGGCAGATATGGTGGGGGCATCGTATCCCCGCATGGTATTGCCAGGACTGTGAAGCAATCACCGTATCAAGCAGTACGCCTGAGAAGTGTTCCAAGTGCGGCAGCAAAAAACTTAAACAGGACGAGGACGTGCTGGATACATGGTTCAGTTCTGCATTATGGCCTTTTTCCACGATGGGATGGCCTAAAGAGACACCGGAGCTGAAATATTATTATCCAACGTCTACCCTTGTCACCGACCGGGGGATCATCTATTTCTGGGTAGCGCGCATGGTCATGATGGGTCTTGAACTCATGCGGCATGTCCCCTTCTCCAACGTTTATATCCACGGTACAATCCTCGACGAAATCGGAAGAAAAATGAGCAAATCGTTGGGTAACGGCATCGATCCACTTGTCATGATTGATCAGTACGGCGCGGATGCCGTACGATTTTCGATTACCGTACTTACCACAGAAGGTCAGGATATAAAACTTTCTGAAAGCAAGTTCGAAATGGGACGTAATTTTACCAACAAATTGTGGAATGCGGCGCGGTTTATCATGATGAATCTGAAGGATGAACATACACAAGAGATCAATCTGGAACCGGCGGATTATCAGTTCGAAGACAGATGGATACTCAGCCAGTTAAACATGACCATAATGATGTGTACCGCATCTTTAGAACAATTCAAATTTAACGATGCGGCCATGCACGTCTACGATTTTACCTGGCACTCCTTCTGCGATTGGTATCTGGAAATCGTGAAGGCGCGTTTATACGAACCGGTGAGTTTCCGGGATAAAAAGGTGGCGCAAACAGTCCTTGCAAAGGTATTTGATCAGATATTGCACCTCCTGCATCCCTTTGTGCCTTTTATTACCGAAGAACTATGGCATAATTTAAAAGGGATTATGATTGAGAACAAAATCAACATACAGAAAGACATGGGTTGCGAAAGCCTTGCATGCGATGCCTGGCCAACGGTAGATAAACGATATGAAGACCGAACCGCCGAGGATACTATGGCTATCCTGCAGAATATTATCCGTGCCATTCGGAATATACGCAGTAAGATGAATCTCAAAGAAAAACAAAAGTTGGACGCAATCATCTCCGTTTCGGGAGACAGTGAATACGGTTTATATGAACATTCAGATTTGCTCAAACGGATGGCCAACCTCGAACGACTGGAAATCGGCAATAATCTTTCAAAGCCTGATAATGCCGCCTCTGAGGTTATCGGACAAATACAGGCATTTGTACCTCTTGAGGGTATTATTGACCCCGCCGCAGAGAAGGAGCGTCAGTTGAAACATCTGAATCAGCTTGAAAATCACTTAATGGTGGTGAAACGAAAGCTGGAAAATAAAGATTTTGTTGCAAGAGCGCCTGCCCATGTAGTAGCAATGGAACAAAACCGCGAAAAAGAATTGTTAGAGCAGATACAAAAAATAAAACTTATTTTGAACGATATTGGATAAGGAACTATGAAAAAAATATATTGCATTTCATTATTTTGTTTAATTCTACCATGTTTCATTGTAATTTCGATTCTCCATGCTGAAACACCTGCATCCAAGGCAATGGCAAAAAAATGCCCGACCTGTAACAAGGTTTATACAGAAGGGACAAAGTTTTGCGGTGAAGATGGGGCACAGTTGGTTGAAATCCCCGTAAAAATGATATGTCCTGACTGCAAGAAGGAAGGTACTCCTGGAGAAAAATTCTGCAAAGAACACGGAAAGAAACTTATTCCACTTGCAGAAGCCGCTCCTGTTCAGGCAGCGGATGCTATTAAACAAAAAATGGAACTCGCCAGGAAATATTACAAGGAAGGCAGTGATTACTGCGACGCCGAATCATACGACCTGGCTTTGGAATCTTACAAGAAGGCAGAAACGGCATTCCCTGATTTTCCCGCGCTCCATTACAACATGGGCTGGCTTTACGGCAAGCTCGGAGATGCACAACAGGCTATCAATCATCTGCAGAAATATATCGTGCTGTCACCGAACGCCAGCGATCTTACCGAGGTACAGAGTTATGTCATTGTCTTAAAACAGGCGCTTGAAAAGCAGCAGAACATTCAAAATACCATCAAGAGCCGTGATGAGATCATGAAAAAGGCCGTTATTATGCAAAAGCAAAAACACAAGAGCGTCATTGTGCCTGCCGGTGAATTTACCATGGGAACGGACGAAGCAAGGGAAGATGCATACCCTGAACATAAAGTCTATCTCGACGCATTTGAAATCGACTGCTATGAGGTAACGAACGCCCAATATTGGGAATTTCTCGAATATTTGAAAAAAACGAACGATCACAGTAAGTGTTTTAAAGGAGAGCCGAGCAACAAAGACCATACTCCCAGGTTCTGGGATAATGAATATTATAATATGCCAGATAGTCCCATAGCACGTATTGATTGGTATGATGCCTATGCTTATGCGGGCTGGGCGGGCAAACGCCTGCCTACTGAGGCTGAATGGGAAAAAGCAGCAAGAGGATTAGACGGAAGAAATTTCCCCTGGGGAAACGAATGGGACACTGCCAGATGCAATCTCAGCGGCGAACCCAAGCCTGTGGGCAGCGTAGCCGCCGGGAAAAGTGTCTACGGCTGCTATGACATGGCGGGTAGTGTCTATGAGTGGTGTGCCGACTGGTATCTGGAAACCTATTATACGGAATCTCCTTACAAAAACCCAAAAGGCCCTGAAAAAAGCGCAAGACGCGTAATACGGGGAGGCTCCAGATTCTCAAAACCATTTCAGGTGCGAACACACACGAGAAAATCCGAGCAACCGGAACTGTTCAATTTAGCGCTGGGCCTCCGATGCGCAAAGGATGTAAAAGAGAAATAAAAAGAAGTCATGATAAACGGTTTTTCCAAAACTATCCTAGAGAACCTCTATGACGGTGTATACTTTGTCGATTGCGACAGAAGAATTCTTTACTGGAATAAAGGCGCTGAAAATATTTCCGGCTACACTCGTTCCGAAGTAATTGGTAAACGATGCGCTGATAATATCCGCCATGTAAACGAACATGGTATTCAATTATGTACGACTGAATGCCCATTGGCCAAAACAGTGGACGATTCCGTTCCTCGTGAACAGAACTTGTATATTCGGCATAAAAAGGGGCATCGTGTACCCGTCCTGACGCGTACAAGCACACTTCAAGATTCACTTGGACAAGTTATTGGCGCAGTAGAAATATTCAGCGACAACTCTCCGGTACATTCTATCACTCAAAGAATTAAAGAACTTGAAAAAATGGTGTTGCTTGATCCCCTCACAGAATTGGCAAACAGGCGGTACATTGAGTCAAATTTGCAGACCAGGTTAGATGAAATGCGCAGATATGGCAGGCCTTTTGGAATTCTCTTCATGGATATAGACCGCTTTAAAATAGTAAATGATACTTACGGACATGATATCGGTGACAAGGTATTAATAATGGTTGCAAACACGTTCGTAAAAAACGTAAGGGCGTCCGACATCGTAGGCCGCTGGGGTGGAGAAGAATTTCTCGCAATCATTCCCAATATCAACGAAGAACAGTTATTTTTCACTGCGAATAAGCTTCGCGTCCTTGTCGAACAGTCTGGTTTTTCCTTAGATTCAGGCATCGTTCAGGTTACTGTCTATATTGGGGCTACCATTGCGCAACCGAAAGACACCGCAGAAACACTGCTGGAGAGGGCGGACAAACTATTGTATTACAGCAAGGCTAACGGACGAAATCGTGCGTCAATCAGGCAGTTATAGATTGGAAAATGTAAAAATTTGTTTTTCAAATAATTATGAAACTTTGGACACACATTAATTGTTTTATAAACATATTGTTTTGTATTGCATATCATTAATTTTTCTGAAAGGAGACAGGACGTGAAGCGTATTGGCTATTTTATCGGTGTTGTAGGTATTGCATGCGCAGTAATAACCTCTTATGCAGTTAAAACGACATTCGCATCGAGCTGCTGCGGTGCGAAAGAATGCGCCGCTGCCGAACAGGCTGATACAAAATGCCTGGTCTGCGGTAAGGCCGTAGAAAAGGACAAAGGCGTAAAGGTGGAGTGCGAGGGAAAGACGATTGTTTTATGCTGCAAAGATTGCGAGGCCGTGTTTAAAAAGGATCCTTGTAAATTCTGCAAAGATGAAAAATGTGAGAAAAAGAAAGAGCACCACTAAGGTGTAGTATTACAATAGCAAATAAATTCCTTGTAGTAATAAGGCGTTCTTGCGTGTATCCACGCAAGAACGCCTTTATTTTTTACTGAAACACCTCTTAATGAATTAGGTTGCCTTCGGCAACAACTTTTAATCTCCCCTCTTTCTAGAGGGGAAACTATGATTGAAATTCCTGTACATTAAATTAGTCTTTCAACTCTTTTACGATAAATGCACCTTCAGGCGGGCTTAAGAGAATAGTTTTTACGCGTTCCTGCCATAGATTACCAAATTCCTTAGATTCATCCTCAGATGCCTTACCAGAAATTACCAGTGGCATCAGTTTATCCATACGCTCACTTGCCAATACTGGCTCAACACTATACGTTACTTCTATCTTTTTCCCACTATCGGCCCTTTGAAATATCATAGAGCAGATTGCCTTGGGATCGGGGGAGATATCTTTGTTGAAGGCCATCAGATTATATCTTCCGTACTTCCCGGCAGGGCCAAGACCCTTAAATCCACTCTCAGCCGAAGCACCCGTTATTAATGTAACCACCTGGGATATCGGACCATTTACCTTATAATCAACACCCCCTTTAAACGTGACCTTTATATTCCCCCTTACAGGAACTTCTTCACCATATAATGCCTTTAATGCCAGTTGTGTCGATTTATAGGCGCCGGCAACTGCAGGACATGAATGTCCGGCAAATTTTACAGCATCGGCATACGTAAAGGTAAATACCTCCCCCTTGTCCATCGCACCAAGCACAACGGCTAACGGATCCTTGATCTTTATCGTTTCTGCACTATCAAAGAAATCTTTACTGTATTTTGTTTGCCCCTCTGCAGAAACATGCCTTTGCACTGTAATACAACTTGCGACAACGATACCAAGTACACACAAAAATAACCATTTTAATGAACAAGTTTTACTAAATACCTTTTTCATCCTTCGACTCCTTTCGATATGGAACAATTCCAATAATTCTTTATTGCAGAATCAATAAAACTCACTTAAAATACTAGAAATAGTGAACAGTTCAGCACCCCCACCTGACCTCCCCCATCAAGGGGGAGGAAACGTTTTTCCCCAGCCCCTGGCGGGAGGGGTTAGGGGAGGGGGTGAACTGATACGAAATAGTTTATAGAAGAATACTTATTTAGGCAAGATTATTATGACGAAAAAACTCAGGATTGGCGCCGTCCCTTACATGAACGCCAAACCATTGATATATGGATTGGATCAACATCCTGATGAAATTGAGTTGGTATTCGAAGTACCTTCTCTTTTGCCAAACATGCTGAACAACGATCAGATTGATGTGGCAATTGTTCCTTCCATTGAATACTTCAGAAATGGCAATTACGCCATTATTCCTGACATTTCAATCGCCTCGATTGGAACTGTCGAGAGCGTAAAGATTTTTTCGAAGGTACCGATACAAAATATCCGCTCTGCCGCACTAGACAAAAGCTCTTTAACCTCCTGCGCACTTACAAAGATTATTCTCAGGGAACAATATCGTCTTTCTCCTCAATACACCCAATGGAATAAACAATACGACATTACGAGCACAGATACCGATGCCGTTCTTATCATCGGGGATAACGCCTTGAAGATAATTGACAATGGGTACGTTACGTTGGATTTGGGTCAGTCATGGTTTGAATTCACCGGACTCCCCTTCGTCTATGCCGTCTGGGTCGTCAAAGGTAATCGTCATATATCAGGAATAAACGACCTGTTAAAAAGTGCAAAGGAAGCGGGCATCCGGTCAGTAAAGGCATTGGCAACTACAGAATCGCAACGGCTTCAATTATCACAGGAGAGATGCTTGAACTACCTTACGAACTCCATTCGATATGAGTTTGGTAAAAGCGAAATAAAGGGCCTTTTGGCATTTTATCAGTATGCAGTATCTTTAGGCCTTGCCCCAAAAGGAGTGGAGATTATTTTCAATGAGTCATAACATGTCTAATATATCCAATGCATTTGAAGATATTCTTGAAAAATCCATAAATAGCGGGAGATTGTCTTCAAAGGAATGTTTAAAACTGTTCTCAATAAAGGAACTTACCAGCCTGGGAATGGCTGCGGATGCAGTATGCAAGCGAAAACATCCAGAGAATTACAGGACATATATCATCGACAGGAATATCAATTACACGAATGTTTGTACATCGGGTTGTAAATTTTGCGCTTTTTATAGAGAAGTTGAACATAGCGATGGATATATCATCCCTAAAAATACCTTATTCAAGAAAATTGAAGAAACGCTTGCCCTGGGCGGCAGACAAATCCTGATGCAGGGCGGTTTGCATCCATCATTAAAATTGGATTTCTACGTAGACCTGTTGCAATCCATCAAAACGAAATACGATGTCCATATCCACGCCTTTTCGCCTCCGGAAATTGTACACTTTTCAAAATTAAATGGTATCCCTGTTCGGAACGTCATACAAAGACTCAGGGAAGCTGGACTCGATTCGATTCCCGGCGGCGGCGCTGAAATTCTGTCCGACCGATGCCGTAATCTTTTAAGTCCGAATAAATGCACAGCACAGGAATGGCTTGACGTCATGCGTGAAGCCCATAAGCTTGGCATGCGAACTACAGCAACGATGATGTTTGGCCATATCGAAACCGTGGAAGAGCGGATCGAACATCTTGAAAAAATCCGGAAACTCCAGGATGAAACGGGTGGATTTACCGCCTTTATTGCCTGGACGTTCCAACCAAAAAACACCAAATTGGATACTGCCTTAATCGGGAGCTTTGATTATTTAAGAACTATAGCCATTTCGCGGCTGTATCTGGATAACATTGCAAACATTCAGGCATCGTGGGTTACCCAGGGCGCAAAGATTGCACAGCTCTCATTGAAATTCGGCGCAAACGACATGGGCAGTACGATGATTGAGGAAAACGTAGTCCGTGCAGCAGGAGTAAGCTACCAAATGGATAAGGAAGAAATTGAATCACTTATCAACGATCTTGGATATGAGGCGAAGCAGCGGGATTTATATTACCAGGTATTTTAAAATATTGACGTTACTCTTATTCCGATGACTGCATAAATTGCTTATACTCCTCGACGGCAGCAGTCTGCGCAGCCATACGGACAGAATTAATCTCATCATATGAACTCCGCAGCAGCGATACGATATGTGGATCCAATGCTGAATTTTCAGACATTCTTAAGAGGACCTTTAACGCTTCATTGCTGGTCATTCCCTTCCTGTATGGCCTGTCCTCTGTAATAGCACTAAACACATCCGCAATTGCCATGATCCTGGACCCCAATGATATGTCATCGCCTTTAAGGTGGAAGGGATAACCATTTCCATCCAGACGTTCATGATGATAGGCAGCCCATGTATTGATAACATCAAAATCTTTAATTGACTCAAGGATACGGTAAGTATGAAACGTATGACTTTGCATGACGTTAATTTCATCCTTTGACAGTTTTGCCGGTTTCTCCAGAATTTCCGGTGGTACAGCAAGTTTACCCAGGTCGTGGAGATAGCCAGCGACCTTCATCATCTGGCACTCCCGCTCGGCAAATCCAGCCAACCTCGCCAACTCTTTAGCGCTGGCTGCAATCCCACTCGAATGAGTTGCAGTAAATACGCTTCTGAAATCAATAACCCGACAAAACATGTTCGCCAGGCTGAGGAGTTTGTCCAAGCCTAATTCTACCTTCACGGTACTTACCATATTGGACAGAATTGAGCCTAACGATAAGGATATTACATCAAACCAGAAATACTCTTTTCCTGCAATACTTTTGAAAGCATCAACTAACTTTGGCATAAACATCTTTCCTGATTGCTGCTCTATCTTCCAACGAATCGCCTCGACTTGCCCAAGTATTTCTTGTTGTCTGTTTATAAGCGCAGCCACCCGGTCAGCAAGATGCAGTATATGACTGCCAATCGGCACCGATTCACCATCGAACTCAGTTCCACCTTCTTTATCCCATGGAACATGGTGGAATCGCACAAGCGCAGCGGCGCCCGATAGAGGTTCGAACATTTTGAGAAGCAAATAACTTAAATGCTCGTGCCGGCGGTCGGTTTTTACTTCATGCTCAAACTGCATAGCATTCATTCTATCCTTAAGGGAAAGAATTCCAATATCATGCAAACCACCTCCAAGCGCCAACTCATTTCTTTGTCCCAGGGGTAATCCAAATTCAGTCCCTATACTGAAGGCGATGTATGCCACTTGCTTGTGATGATTGACTAAGGAGGGACTAACCAAATCTACTGCGTCTGATAAGCACATGACCAAATCAAAGAGTGAGATTTTTGGCTCTTTTATCATTTGATATTGTGTTCCTTTCCGAGTCGTCCTCTTATTTTGGGGATGATATTTCAGCACACAAAATCATCGGGGTCTTTCTTTAAATTAATTCCACTTGAATCGTCCTTACTCAATATACTTTTGCTTGATCTCCATTATTTTATCCTTAATCCCAAAAAATGCCTTTACGACTTGCGGGTCAAATTGCATACCGGCATTATCCTTAATGATCTTGTCAACCTCTTCCTCTGAAATAGCCTTTCTGTATGGTCTCTGAGATGTCATTGCATCGTATACATCCGCAAGGGCAACAATCCGCGCATCCATCGGAATCTGCTCTCCTTTTAAACCTTTGGGATAACCTCGGCCATCGTAGTGCTCATGATGATACAAGCTTGCGTCCTTTGCCTTCTTCAAGAAATCCAGCGTTTCAACAAATTTTGCTCCTATTAGGGTATGTTTCTTTACCACCTCTATTTCATCATCGGTAAGAGCCTCTTTCTTCATCAGGATATTATCAGGAACGCCCAATTTCCCGATATCGTGTAAAATAGCGCCCCATTTCAGATGCACCAATTCATTATCCTTGTAGCCCAATTTCATTCCAATCTCTATGCTGTACTGTTTTACCCGTTCGGTATGCGCCCCCGTCACTGCGTCGCGCAGTTCTACCGCATTTGAAATAAAGGTTAAGGTTTTATCATAGGTTTCTTTTAACTCCAGTATCTTGTCATTTATGGATTTTAAGAATGCCAGCGTAACGCAGTACGAACCCAGTATCTTCGTGTCATATTCACCCACTTCCTTATCCGTATTAAAAACGGATACCACCCCTATATTCCCACTGACGTCCTTTATCTTACACAAAACACCATTCCTGATTTTACCCACCTTTTCCAGAATAGTTTTGTGAAATTGTGGAGGCTTCGACTTGGATTTACCCTTTTTGGCATCCTGCGTCGTATCATTGAAATAATACGTATCTTTTATTTTTTGATTTACTATTATTCGATCAAAACCTTCAATCTCTATAGTACCAGGATATGTAACCACTTCCCCGTTTTTTGAAAATAACAATTGCCCTGTAAGATTTGGACTGCCTTTTTTACAAAATAGGACTAACATATATGAATATTTTCCATCATGGGGTTCAACGGTTAACAGTTCTCTTGCAATTAAATTATAAATCTTTCCTTCGGTTAATTCCAGGTGTGCAAAGTGTTCCATAATCTTGAGACTAGCATCCAGTGCTTTAATATAATCTTCTAAATATCTTGTCCTTTCCCGTACCTTGTCTTCTAATGTCTTATTAATTTCCTCCAGTCTAATATTCTGCCTCATAATAAGCGAATTTAACGCCTTTAGCTCTTCTTGTTTATTTATTGTTTGTATAAACAGATTGGTATTTTCAACTGCAATGGCGAGATGAGGGGCAATGGTTTCCAGGATATGAATATCCTTTTCGGTAAACGCTTTATCTTTCTTGCTGGAAACAGTTATAGCCCCAATACATTTTCCTTTGTACAGCATCGGGATGGCAAGAAACGTCCTGATACCCTCCTTCGCCAGCTTATGGAGTGTCCAGAACTTGCTCCTGGCCACATCCTCTATCAAAAGAGATTTTCTGCCTTTTACTATCTCCTCTGAAACCGTCCCTTTTAATGGGTAAACACCGACATCTATGCTGGTTTGCTCATATCCTGACCAGAGACTAAATATCTCAATATGCGCGCCGTCCTCTTTCAATACAACTATAGCAGCCCGATCAAACTGAACCAGTTCATGGAGTTTCTCGGCTACTGTTTTATACACATTTCTGATATCTATGTCGGAGGTGGCCATCTGGATGATACTACTGATAACCTTCTCCTGACGTTCCAGCCTCCTTGCCTCAGTAACATCTGTTATAATCTCAACAACCGATACAGTCCCGTCTCTATTCCTGAGTGGTATAACCACTTTTTCATAGATCTCACCGCCAGGGAGCATCTCCTCCTGCATTTGAATCGTATTAAATTTTAGCGCCTTTTCCGCTATGCAATTTTCACAGGGATATTTCCTGTTCCAAAGGCGATAACACTTTTCTCCCGTACTATCGCCATACCTCATTTTGTAAGGTTTGTTTACATACACAACGCTTCCCTTTGGATTTACTACTCTCAAATAACACGCCAAATTGCCAAGTATGGTTTCCAAATATTCATTGAGGTATCTGATCTCGTCTTCGGCCTTTTTCCTTCTGCTCACGTCACGGAAATGAACTTGTGTATATAAATATTTACCGCGCTCCGTTACGCTTGTTACGTCCAGTTCCATATTCAGTATTTTGCCGCTCTTAGTCTGCACGTCCACAGAAACCGTTTCTACCTTTCGTTCGAGGCTTTCTTTTAGCACCCGGTTAAAGGCATTCCTGTAAGATTTAAGAATAATAAAATCCAGTTTCCTCCCTTCGAAATCTTGGGCATCGTATCCAAGCGTATCTTTACCACGTTTATTTACGAGTTTCACAAATCCTTTGTTATCCAGCATGAACATGGTATCCGCCGCATAATCAAACAGCGTCCTGTATATCTCGCCGGAAGGTCTATTGATATCGGTAGTTAAATTTTTGGAATCTATTTTTGCTGACATTTTACCGGGAAACATGCTCCCATTATATTATTGTTATAGATAAGGTTTTACCTGTAACAATGGAATTATTCTGTTTAGAAGTGGCAAATCCTGACTTGTGTCAGTACCTGAACGATAAGAATAACAACAGTATGATAATTAATCAATAGGTTTCAGCATTGCTGAGACATCCCCTTTATCAACATTGATCTCGATATACCATCCATCCCTGAACATGCCGGCATTTAATACAACGGTATCGCCTATTTTATCCCTAGCTCTCGATTCGTGAATATGACCCGATATGCAGACATCAGGCTTGTATTGTACAATAAAATCTCTCACAACACCGCTTCCTACATGTAAACCGCTTCGAATGACGTCTATCGCCGTATCCTTTGGAGGGGTATGGCAGACCATTATCTTCCATTTCGCATCTTTTACCTTGATATAACCATTCGTCAAGTACCTTTTTATATCCATGTCACTAATTTCTGAAGGTGTGTTAAATGGTGTTTGACTTGACCCTCCGCATCCAAATATACCAACATCTTCGAATATATATCCATTCCCATGCAGGTTTATACCTTCTTTGGTTAAATATCCATCTACCTCAGGTTGATCCAGATTACCATACTGTGCAAGCAGATGTTTATTATATTTTTTAACAGACTCCAGCACTTCTTTAGCTTCGGCTTTTCCATGATAATTTGTCAAATCACCTGAAATCACAATCAGATCGGCCATTTCCAGCTCTGATTTTATTTTTATCAGATTACTTGTATCTTCATGAACGTCGCCAAAAGAAATAATTCTCATCACCCCTCCAAATATTTAATTAAGCAAACCAATCCTATTTTCGACAGAATTGAGAATTTTAGCATCGTGTACCAGGTGTTGCATCATGTTTATATCTTCTGAAAGTACCCGATCCTCTTCCAGGTGTGAGATGTGTTCTCTGATGTTGCGATACGCCTCCATAGTCCCCATTCCCGCCTGGAGATTGGTAAACAAATCCATCGCCTGGGCTGCACAGAGTAATTCTATAGAAACCACGTATTCTGCATTTTTAAGCACTTCACGGCATTTCCTTGCAGCAATTGTACCCATGCTTACATGGTCTTCCTTGTTGGCTGATGTAGGAATTGAATCGACACTGGCAGGATGTGCAAGCACTTTGTTTTCCGAGACCAGAGCCGCAGCCGTATATTGCGCAATCATAAATCCGGAATTGAGACCGGCTTCTTTTATGAGAAAGGCCGGCAACCCGCTCAATTGAGGGTTTACAAGCCGCTCAATGCGTCTCTCGGAAATATTGGCAATTTCAGATAAAGCAATGGCAAGGAAATCCAATACCAGCGCCACCGGCTGACCATGAAAGTTTCCACCGGATACAATCTGGCTTGTCTCATGGAAAATCAAAGGATTATCCGTAGCCGCATTCATCTCAATTTCTATAACCCTTCTAGCGTAATGAAGCGCGTCAATGGAAGCCCCATGTACTTGAGGAGAACATCGAATTGAATATGCATCCTGCACACGGGAGCAATCTTTATGGGATGATACAATCTCACTATTCTGTGTAATGCGCCTGAGATTATCGGCGCTTATAATCTGACCGGGATGCGGTCTCACGTCATGAATCTTTTTGTCCAATTCAATATTTGATGCCAGCAATACCTCCAGGCTCATTCCGGCGGCAATATCCGCTGTCTTAAGCAAATTCACGGCATCATAGACCGTAAGAGCGCCTATGGCAGTCATAACCTGCGTTCCATTTATAAGAGCCAATCCCTCTCCTGCATCAAGATCAATTAAATTTATACCCGCTTCTTCCATGGCAATTTTTCCACTCACAATTCTTCCTTTAAATAGTGCCTGCCCCTGCCCTACCAAAACCAGCGCCATATGGGCAAGTGGGGCCAAATCACCGCTTGCTCCGACAGAACCTTTTTCGGGCATTAGGGGACAGATACCCTTGTTATACATCTCTATGAGTGTCTTTAATGTTTCCAGCTTGATCCCCGCATAACCCTTCGCCAGATTATTGATCTTGAGAAGTAACGCAGCCCTTGTTGTTTCTTCACTAAAATAATTCCCAACGCCAGCCGCATGGCTCATTAATATGTTTCTTTGCAATTGTTTTATCTGATCTTGTGAAATAACCACGTCGCTCAGGGCGCCAAAACCTGTAGTCAGCCCATAGATAACTCGCTTACCCTTTAACGCCTTGTCAACGGTCTCGCGTGCCTTAATTACCTTTATCTCAGCCTCTTCGCTCAGCATTACCCGTTTTCTTCCCCTCACTCCTTGAATAAGCTGGTCGAGAGAAAGGCTTTCGCCATTTAGTACGATGTATTCCACTTAAAGCTCCTTTTGCGAGACAATATGAATCAATATGGGAACGATGTTGAGTTTGCATATTTGCTTCATGGTTTCTTCTTTATTTTCACGTATGACATTTTTTACTCAAGGCTAAAGCCAGGTTATGGAGAGAGTTCCCACAAACTCCGCTCTGAAGAGCGGAGTTAATAGAGATAGTTATCATCTAACCCCAGCCTAAAACTTGTAGTTATATAAGGGTAGGAAAGACTTACGCCTCCCTCCGATTTGGAGAGCGTTTTATCCGAAGGAGACTTTCACCCCTCTGACATTGTGAATCTCAGGTGCACTAACTCCGCCATTTATGGCGGAGACGAGACTGCGCGCATCAAAGGCTTTAGCCATGACTTTCTATATTCCTATAATCTTCAAGCTTTCAATCCCCCTGTGCATCAATAATCTTTACTGCCACTGCCTTACCCGGGGTAAAAGGCGTAATACAGAGCCTATTTTATTTTAACCGTATTTATCACTTCATCAATAGACGAGTATTTTTGGGGAAATTCCAGCTTGGGTCTTTCGATAACTATCGTATCTATTGCCTCGCTACATGCCGCATGAATCTTCTCAAGTACCCCCCCTGCCTCGCCGCTGTCTTTGGTCACCATCGTATTAATTTGATACTGCCTGAACATCGCCCGGTTCAAATCCTCTGAAAATGGGCCGTGCATGGCGATAACGTTTGTAGGAGGAATTCCCATATCCAAACATAAAGCAATATGCTCAGGTACGGGCAGGATGCGCACATATAATTCCTTTTCGTCCTTTAAGACAATAAATCTTGCCACACTCGATATGCCCGTCGTCAGGAATATCTTTTTGCCAAGGGATCTGGACTTGTCTACAGCCTCCGCAATAGTCTTTACTCTGTGGATTAAGGGATGTGCCGGAATTGCTATCCCTTCCCTTTCAAAACGCAGATAACGAACGTTGGTATTTTTGCAGGCATCCATTGCATTCTGAGACACCTCTACAGCATACGGATGAGTGGCATCCACCACAGTGTCTATTCCCTTTTCCTTTATCAATCGGGAGAACCCACCAGCATCCAACCGGCCTTGCAAGCAAACGGTTTCCAAACCCATCTGCTCAAACATCTTTTTGCCGTATTCCGTTGCAACGGTTGTCAGGAGGCTCATTCCCTCTTCATGGAGTCTTCTGACGATCTCTTTGCCTTCTTCTGTGCCAGATAATACAAGGATCATAATATAGAACTAATTATTTACGAATTACGATTTAAAACGTAATCTGAAATTGAAAATCTAAAATATAATTCACTTCCTGCCCGGTTCTGGCTCGTTAATATTAGGATTTATTTGTTATTTACGCTTAAGCATTGAACTGTTTAAAAAGCTTTGTTATAGTACAACAAATGGAATTTATGGTCAATTATAAAACTATCTCGCTGAAATAATTATGCTCATTATCAAATCCCGGCTTTTCTATAAAATCGGTATATCAATTTTCCTCTTCCTAAAACTTCGATGGAGAGACCTTTTCAAACTTCTTTTAGCAAAACCAAAGGCAAAAATACCAAATCACAACCACACTCAGAACATTTTCAAAGAGGAAAATAAGACGCTCGTCTCCATCGTTCAGGGTGATGATATTTACACAATGCTGAGGGAGGGGCTGGAACTGCTGGGCGGTTTGGAAAAGCTTGATATCAAAGGGAAATCTGTACTCGTAAAACCGAATATCGTCAACCGCTATCCAAGCCCGGCCAATACAAATCCCCTCGTGATCAAAAATCTCATAAAAATCCTGCATGAGTATGGAGTTTCTAAAATATTTGTTGGCGATATGTCCGCCATCTTCGCACTGCCAACAAAGAAAAATGCCATTAAGTCTGGTATATGGGAAGCCATTAGTGAAGAAAATATGGAATTTGTTCCCTTTGAGGAATACGGCTGGGTAGAAATAGACATACCAGGTGGAAGATTCATAAAGAAGGCTATCGTGTCAGAATTTATTTATACCGTAGACAGGGTTATAAATGTCCCCGTCATTAAGACCCATAGTTATGCCCACTATACTATTTCCCTAAAAAACTTCATTGGGGCTATCCATCCACAACAACGCCCATATTTCATTGCACCTGAATTCTGGGACGAAGTCATCGCCGAACTGAATGTAGCTTATACACCACATCTTAACATCCTGGATGGAACAAAAATATTTATTAAGGGTGGACCAACCAGAGGCACGGTTGCCACGCCCAATCTTATCGTCATTACTGGCGATAGGATTGCCGCAGATATTGTAGGATTAAGCGTTATCAGGTCATTTGGCGGGTGGGAAAGACGCGCGACTATGGATGTATGGCAACAACGGCAGATCAAAAGGGCTATAGAACTGCATCTTGGGGTTGGCAGCCCTTCAGAATTAAAAATCGTGTCCAAATGTCTTGGTGCAGACAAATCCGATTTTGAAAAACTCTTACAGAAGATTCATCACGTTTTAAATAATACATGATAACGACAGACATATTAATAGTTGGCGGCGGCATAATCGGTCTTTCCATCGCCAGAGAACTTAATAATAGACACCCAGATTTAAAAATTACCCTACTTGAAAAAGAGGCTGCAGTAGCATGTCACGCAAGCGGCAGAAATAGCGGCGTGCTTCACGCCGGTTTTTATTATTCCCCCGATAGCTTGAAATCAAGATTTACGGTAGAAGGAAATAAGCTGTTAACCGAGTACTGCCTGAAAAATAATCTATCAATAAACCGATGCGGGAAAGTTGTGGTAGCAAGAGATGAAAA
Source organism: Planctomycetota bacterium (assembly GCA_023261485.1). Classification (GTDB taxonomy): domain Bacteria; phylum Planctomycetota; class Brocadiia; order Brocadiales; family Brocadiaceae; genus Wunengus. Next base: position 5,699 of record JAHFOY010000015.1, on the reverse strand, counting down.
GGAAGTGGAAGGCATCCTGGAACTCAAAAGACGGGGTGACAAAAACGGAGTTGACCTAGAGTTAATTGATGAAAAAAGACTTGAGGAACTCGAACCAAATGCCAAGACTTTCAATAAGGCCTTATATTCGCCAACAACTTCCGTAGTAAATCCTAAAGAAGTAGTCGGACACATTGCTGATACTTTGAAAGGAAAGGTGAATATCTTACTCAATGAGACGTTCATAAAAAGGGATGATACGTCCACTGTAAGCACAAATAGACGCAAAATAAAATTCAAACACTTGATCAATTCGGCGGGTCTCTATGCAGACAAAATAGCGCATCAATTTGGGATTGGACGAAAATACACCTTAATTCCATTCAAGGGTTTATACATGGAATATAAAGACAGTAATTTAATTCACAAACACATATATCCTGTGCCCAATTTAAAAAACCCCTTTCTCGGTGTCCATTTTACCATAACGATAAGTGGAAAGGTAAAGATAGGCCCAACTGCAATTCCAGCCTTCTGGAGGGAAAATTATAAGGGCATTTCTCGTTTTAATCTAAACGAATTTCTTGAGGTTTTATATAATGAAGCGAAGCTCTTTTTTACCAATGCCTTTAATTTTAGAAGTCTAACCTTCGAGGAATTCAAAAAATATTACCGGAACTATTTCATACACCAAGCCACGCATTTGGTGAAAAAAATCGACATAAACAAGTTTGGCAATTACTTGGCACCGGGAATCCGGGCGCAATTACTCGACACAGAAGAGATGAAACTGGTAATGGATTTCGTTGTCGAACATGGAGAAAATTCCACGCATGTATTAAATGCAGTATCGCCTGCGTTCACATCAGCATTTTCATTTAGTAAATTTATTGTTAATGAAGTTGAAAAGGCAACGGGACTCAAACCATGAACATAAATTGGTACCTAATGTTGGATGTTAGATAACGCATACCATCGTGTGCATAAACTCAACCCCATAACTCACAAAATCAAATATTCGCCTTGTTTTTAAGAAACAAGGGGATTATAATCCAAACGCTTTCGCAAAGGATTAAAAGTATGATTAAAAATCCCGATTTATTAAAAAAATTTGAGGACGAATTTATCCGAAATGATAATAGACTCGATTACAGTCAGTCCCTTAAACTCTTTACCGATATGTGGAATGAAGGAAGACGACTTGGTGTCTTGCCCCCCAAAGACCCATTGGAAGGAATAGAAGTGGATATAAAGATCGCGAAGGTCCTAAATTCATGTTCGAAGAACTCTCCTTAAAGCCTATCCCAAAAGATGCAGAATTCTCTACAGAAGAGAAAAGGGATTTTTTGAAAATTTTTAAGGAGTTACTGAACGGAATAAATCCATAAAAAATCGAATATGAATACAGATTGTAGGATTTCATACCTCAACTTCATCTAACAACCTCACAGAATTCTTATTTCTTTTAAGATATCATCTTTTAAAACCCTTTTCAGCAATGCACAACACATTTCAAAAAGAAACGCCTTAATTACACAACGTTCAAATTAAAATTAGAATCAATACCTCTTGTAGTATTAATGAAAACAAAGGATTAGGATATATTTTTTATATGTAACCTACCTTTATAAAGGGGAATGGAATTTGCCCTTTTACTGCCATATCTTCATTTATTATCCTGCATTCATTTCTGGTAGACCATACTGAAGACTCCGGATTTTAAGTTTGAGTTATATAATTATCCTTCGCCGCGCATGGACAGCCATGTGGCTTGTCTGCGAATTTGAAGGTGAGGGGAAAAATATCAAGGAGGTGAAATATGGCTGTTAGTGCAGGTGAAATCAGTGGCATTAAGACGAAGCTTGTGGATGCGAGAACGGCACTTGTTACCATGCTTGGTGAGAGTGATAAGCAAAAACAAGAGGCATGCCGTACAACGGTGAAAAATCTAACAAATGAAACTATATCGCTTTTTTCCACCTTGATGGAAAAGGCAAAAGGCACAAATGCTGAGGGTAAGCTTAAGGAATTGAAAGATGCGTGGGACATCTTCAGGAACACACGGGATAACGAGGTTATCCCTAATTTTTTTGCTGGAAAAGTAGCCGAGGCAAAGGCTGTAGGCGGAGGTATACAAAAGGAAAGGTTTGCAAAGATATCTTCAATGGTTGAAGAACTCTTAGCAATTACGTAAAGGGAGAAGGCATGCAGAGGGGCGAACAACCGTTCGCCCCTACCTACAAGATAGCCTTTAGAAATACTGCTTGATACCCCAGAAGGCGGAACTCTTACGGAACGCCTCATCAAGATCGATCTCAACAAGTACACCCCATTCATATTCCGGAATCCAACACCAGGTTCCTATTACCGGTATACCCCGATAGTCCGGATAACCTGTAACATCATACCCTTCGGTTCCGCTTAAGCATTCGGCGATTCCCTTTGTCAGCCTTCCTGACTTAGGATTAATTCCCTTCAGTTCCAGAGCGGTCCTGGTTTTTATCATTTCTTTTCTTTTAAGTTCAATTCCGAAGCGCGATTCTGTGATAAGAACCCCCTCCGAATTAATAAGATAGGTTTCCCCGCTTTCACCAATCTCCATACTTCGCATAAGTTTGTTCAACTCCGTAGTATCGACTCGAAAAACCACGACGCCTGCAAAAGCGCCATCATTGTCCTTGATTACAGCAGATACAAACAACGTGGGTACATTACGTTCCATCTTCCCGGATTCATTTAAGATCGGCGTGGTTGATGGCATAACATCGCTGACAAAGACATCCTGCTTTTTTGCCTCTACAAAATAGACTTCCTTAGAAACATCCATACTAACCAGATTTTTCTCCGTGGACAACTTTACAACCCCTGCGGAGTCGCATATGAATATGCCTTTATATCCATACTCATCCCTGATGAACTCCAAATAGTTTAAGGCATTCACAAATTCTTCCACCGATGCCACACCCTTTGCGAAATGAAGAGTCTGCGGCTTACGGGCAATCGCTGAGGCATTATTCTTATGTCCTTCCATACTCCTTTTTACAACTTCGACCTGCCGGTGCATAAGCCCCCGCAGGTTTTTAATAGTAGTGTCCTGAAAGAATTTACGAACCTCATTGCATGCCTCGTCTATGTCAATTTCAGCAATAAGTCCCCAATTAAGATACGGCAGCCACGTCCAGTAACCAATCACACTGGTACCCCGGTAATCGATGTAGCCCGTATCATTATATCCCTCCGACCCCTTCAAACATTGCTGAACCGCCTGTGTCAGATTTCCCGTCTTTGGATTTGCCACCTTCAACTCTAAGGACGTCCTCTTTTTTATAAGACCGTCTTTCTTGATGTCATCGGTAAACCGGGATGCGGTTAACATGTACCCATCTTTATTGATCAAATAAATCTCGCCGGTTTCCGTTGCTTTCATGGGAATTATTAATTTTGTAAGCTCATCTACGTCAAGACGGAAAACCAAAACGCCTAAGACATCCATTCTTTCATTAGTAACCTGGGTTGATACAAACATCGTAGGCAATCCCAATTCCAATTCACCGAATTCGTTCTCGATGGGAACTGTAGAAGGCATGAAGTCAGAAAAAAATGTCTTGCCTTTGATTGCCTCTTGAAAATATTGCGCAGAAGAGACATCCTTTCCTAAATTATTTTTATCAGTTGAAACGATGATCGTACCTGTAGGGTTTACAATAAATACTTCCTTGTAATGATATATATTTTTCAGAAAATTAAGATATTCAAGTGGTTTAGAAAAATCCGGTTCCGATTTCTCCCGAATTACCGAGCCGCGATAGGCCGGCAAGTTATTGGCAGTAACCCTTATATCTTTCTTTCTGGCGTCCACCCAGGCCGTAATGATCTCGGCCTGTTTTCTTGTAATGCCCTGCAAGTCCCTCCCGATACCTTCCCTAATGATGCCGAATGTGTCAGGAAATGCCATTTTTGCTGTAAACAGCGACAGCAAGGAAATTGCTATAAATGTAGCTATAATTGATTTGGTTGTTTTAAACATTGTTCTTCCTCCTTATTGGAAAATAATAACATAGATACTACACCTTTGCATGACCAAATATAACTACAACTATAATTTGTAGTATTTAGCACTATGTTGTCCTCCTCCTTTCGTTCATATCTTGAACACAATTCCCTGTTACCACCCTGTCATAAAACTTACTAACCAAAATATTATACATTGGTTTTTTCCAAATTCAAAATAATTAAGCATTTTATACAAAACAATATTCATAAATAGCAAAAGCCCGTTATTTCGAAGAATTATGGCTTTTTTTATAAAGTTCAAGCCGATCTTTGATCACCTTATCAAATCCATTGTCGGTAGGTTTATAATATTCCCTTCCTTGAATCTCATCGGGCAAGTACACCTGTTCTGCATAACCTCCGTAGCTATGTGGATATTTATACCCCTTTCCATATCCAATGTCTTTCATCATGGGTGTTGGGGCATTCCGTATGTGAAGCGGCACTGATAATGCGCCTTTCTCCTTAACGTCTTTCAATGCCTCTAAGTAAGCCATGTATGAGGCATTACTCTTCGGCGCACAGGCAAGATAGGCAACACCCTGCGCAAGGGGTATCCATCCTTCCGGCATTCCCACAAAATGAAAGGCATCTTTAACGGCCACAGCCAGTTGGATAGCCGCCGGGTCTGCATTGCCAATATCCTCCGCTGCAAATATGATCATACGGCGTGCAATAAAAAGAGGGTCTTCGCCCGCATCCAGCATGCGTGCCAGCCAGTAGAGGGCTGCATCAGGATCACTTCCCCGCATGGATTTTATAAAAGCCGAAATTACGTTGTAATGTTCTTCTCCGCCCTTGTCATAAAGAAGCGCCTTCCGCTGCATTGCCTCCTGGGCAATTTCCATGGTCACCGTGCGCTTACCCTCCTGGTCAGGTTTGGCAAGCATGACAGCCGCTTCCATGGTATTTAAAGCCACCCGGGCATCCCCATGAGAAAGGCGAGCTATAAAATCAAAAGTTTCATTCTGAATTTCTACTTTCAGATTGCCAAGCCCTCGTTCCATATCCTGTAATGCCTTACTCATGATTGTCTTCAAATGGTCTTCGGTGAGCTGTTCCAGCACCAGTACCTTACACCGTGATAAAAGCGGGGCATTCACCTCAAAGGACGGATTTTCCGTCGTAGCGCCAATCAGAGTTATCGTACCGTCTTCCACATGATGCAGAAAGGCGTCCTGCTGCGCCTTGTTAAACCGGTGAATTTCGTCAACAAAGAGAATGGTTTTTTTATTGTAATATTTAAGTTGTTCCCTGGCTTCCTCGATAACTTCCCGGATATCCTTAACCCCAGAGAGTACTGCTGAAAAAGAAACAAAGTGGGCATCCATCGCCTGGGCAATAATCGAGGCCAGCGTTGTCTTTCCAACGCCCGGAGGTCCCCAAAGAATCAGAGACACCAGTTCCCTGTTTTCCACCAGCCTTTGGAGTATTTTGTCTTGTCCAACAAGGTGTTCCTGTCCCACAAACTCTTTTAAATATTTCGGCCTCATCCGGTCAGCCAGCGGGGCTTTTTTTGTGGTTTTCACCTTTGCATCGAACAAGTCTCTTTCTGGTCTTTTAACTGTCAATTAAATTTCCCCTTGTAATTTAGGCAGGTTGGTATGTTCAGGCGTTTGAGACCTCGACTCCAGGGTCTCTGCCATCGTATTAATTGCGCCTGCAAG
>JAHFOY010000014.1:26448-34887 GCA_023261485.1 Planctomycetota bacterium | reverse complement strand
CAAGCAATTATCAAGGCGCTCTCACAGGTTGGATTGACCGTTGATGATATTTCCGGATTGGTGGTCAACACCTGCACCGGATATATCTGTCCCGGTATATCAACCTATCTCATAGAAAAACTAGGATTTTCGGATCAGATACGGGCACATGACCTGGTCGGGAGTGGTTGCGGCGGTGCAATTCCAAACCTACAGATGTGCAAGGATATGTTAAATGGAGCAGACGATGGCGTGGTAGTAAGTGTCTCAGTAGAAATTTGCAGCGCCACATTCCAGATGGCAGATGATATGAGCCTAATTATTTCAAATGCAATCTTTGGGGATGGTGCATCGGCATCCGTCCTCTGGCGTCGTCCTGAAGGATTAGAATTGGTTGACTCTGCCAGCCGCTATGACCCGAAATCCCGCGATCATATACGCTACATATACAAGAACGGCCAACTCCACAACCAGCTTTCCATCTCACTACCTGAAATAGCAAGTAAAACAGTAGCAAAGGTAGTGCAAGACCTTTTAAAACCGAGAGGACTACGAATCGAGGATATTAAACACTGGGCATTCCACCCTGGAGGTGAAAAGGTAATCAACGCAGTCAGAGACGAAATAGGGCTTTCTGAGGCACAACTTCAGGCAACCCGCACTGTTTTGACAGAGTACGGCAATATGTCTTCGCCTACCGTATTCTTTGTGCTCCAAAGGATTTTGGATAAAGGCATTGCACCTGGTGATTGGTGTATCATGGTTGCCTTTGGCGCTGGATTGTGTGCGCACGCCTTTTTGCTCAGGGCTTAATTAAATGCTAATTAAATCGAGCAATTTTATGGAGTAAACTCACTTTCAGTATTTTATCGTTCAATATTAAATACCTGTTGACGGAATAGCCTATTTTATTATACATTTACGACAGAAATTTTCATATAGCTGTAATAAACGACTGCATATAGGTAATATAATTCATGCTGGGTGACAAATAAAATGAGAGGTAATACATGGCAAAACTGAATAATTCCAAACGTGAGGAAGCCAAACGCACGTTTTCCAGCGCAATGCAGTCCTTTGTGTGTCGCTTAACAGAACATGTCAGTGCCGAGGACGGGGGGTGGACAGTCAAAGGTTTTATAGACATCTACAAAAATATTTATACAATCAGTTCAGATACTAAGATCATTTCCAAGATATTAGAGATTCACCTGTTTCCACAGATTCTGCAGTTTGCTGAGGAAAACAAATATTCTATTGTCCTTGCAGAAAGTCAGAACTGGTATCCAGATTTAAGCTTTGTAAGTCAAGAAGACTTTAGCATCAAATTTGCTTTAGATATCAAGACTACATACCGAGATCCAGATTTTTCCGGACATGTCAACGGCTTCACTTTAGGCAGTCACGGTACTTACTTTAAGGATCGTACTTCAACAAAGAACATACAGTTTCCGTATGGGGAATACTTAGGGCATTTTTGTCTTGGAATCATATACACTCGCGCGGACGGTAAAGACTTGGATGAGACCGAAATCATAAACGTTAAGGAACTTGATGATGAAGCTAACGTACCACAAAGAATCGGACAGAGAAAGATAACTAAGGTTGAAAGCCTACGTTCGATTACCTCTGTAATTAAGGATTTTCAATTCTTCGTATGTGAAAAATGGCGATTGGCAAGTGATCACCAAGGATCTCACAACACTGCAAACATCGGCTCAATAACCTTCATTGAAGACATTCTAAAAGGGAACGGAGTCTTTGCAAAATTGGGCGAAGATTGGTTTGATGAATACTGGATGAACTATGGGCTGACAACCATGAAGAAGAAAGGGAAGACTGTTACAATTAAACGCATCGAAGATTTCATAGATTTCAAAGGTGGCAAGAAGTTAAAGAATTTAATCGTCCCCGTGGTCACTAAAAGGAAAAGCTAATGCGAGTAATTATTCCACCGATAAAAAGCCAGGGAATTAAAACCAAACTGGTTCCTTGGATCCAAGCCCTCGTTCCTGATGTCTCCGGTCGTTGGATCGAGCCCTTCATTGGAACCGGCGTTGTAGCAATAAATTCCGGCTTCAGGAGAGCTATACTCAGCGATACAAATCCACATATAATCCGATTTTACCAAGCTGTTCAGGAAAGGAGAATTACACCATCAATTGTTCGTGAGTACCTGGAAAGAGAGGGCGAAATATTGCGCAAAGCAGGCAACAAAGGATACGATCACTTTACCTACATCAAAGACCGTTTCAATCGAGAGCATGATCCTCTCGATTTCCTCTTCCTCTCAAGAGCCGGCTTCAATGGTATGATACGTTTTAACAGGAAAGGAGAATGGAATATCCCTTTTTGTCAGAAGCCAGAGCGCTTCCGCAGAACCTACGTCACAAAAATCGTCAACCAGGTTCGTGACGTATCCTGCCTTATTCAGCCAGAGTGGCGGTTTCTCAACAAACCCTTTGAAGAAGTAATTCCTATTGCTACCGAAATGGACATCATTTACTGTGACCCGCCCTACATGGGTCGCTACGTGGATTATTATAGCGGTTGGACCGAAGATGACGAGCACCATCTGTTCGAGCTTCTTTCCACCACTAAAGCTCGATTTATCCTCTCAACTTGGCATCATAATGATTACCGGAAAAACGAAATGGTACAAAAATACTGGCGCCATTTCAATATTGTCACGCGCGATCATTTCTATCATTCGGGTGGTAAGATCGAAAACCGCAGGGCGATTGTCGAGGCTCTTGTCTTCAACTTTTCCGCAAACATCCAAAAACACAATTACGGTGTTGAGCCGAAGCCCAAACAGTTGATGTTACTCGAAGAAAGGGTGGAATACATCACCCAACAATTGAGTCGAGCGGACGTGGTATAGTTCTGCGCACTTTACCACGTCCGCTCACTCATGCCGTTAGATTCCTAACCCGAACGAGTCGGAAGAGCACCAAAAATTGTACTAAAAAGACTTTTTTTAATTGGCTTTCGCGGGCAAAATGAAAAATAAAACATCCTGTCTGTCCCTGTTAAATAAAATACATTCTTCTTTATCTAAACTCCACGGCCTCTTCTCTTGATATCCGTGGAGGAGGTGATGGAATTTTTGCTGGATATCCTACCGGTACGATTGCGATGGGACGGAGATTTTGAGGCAGGTTCAGGAGGTCAAATACCTCCTCTTCCCTGAATGCGCCAACCCACACGGTGCCAAGCCCGTTTTCATGCGCCACCAACATCATCCCCATAATACTGGCTGCAACGTCCTGAATAGAGTAGAGAGACTCTCCCCTTTCCCCGTACTTGCTTGAAATCCTGCTATCCGTGCAGCCAACAATAACAATGGGCGCTTCTGTAATAAAATCCTGATTCAATGCGGCAGCAGCAATGTCCTCTTTAAGTTTTGCATCTTTAATAAAAAAGAATTTCCTCGCCTGTAGATTCCCGGCACTGGGCGCCCATATCAGGGCATCGATAAGTTTATCAACAATCTCTTTAGGAATATCCTTCTTCTGGAAATTTCTTATGCTCCTTCTTTCTCTGATTGCCTTTAAAATCTCCATGGGTTGCCTCCGTGTTTATACAAGAACTACGTTTAGTTCTCGCTGATCGTTACCTTTGTCATCGTATCGCCCTGGCGAATTGCATTGACGACATCCTGACCGCCGGTTACTTTACCGAAGACCGTGTGCTTTCCGTTGAGGTGTGGCTGCGGCGAGTGCGTGATGAAGAACTGACTGCCATTGGTGTTAGGGCCTGCATTGGCCATTGAAATTACACATGTATCGTGAGACAGAGGGTTGCCTTTGACTTCGTCCTCGAACTTGTAGCCGGGACCGCCTCTGCCGGTGCCTGTGGGATCGCCTCCCTGGATCATGAAGTTGCTGATTACGCGATGAAAGGTGACGCCGTCGTAGAAGCCTTCTCTGGCAAGGAAGACGAAGTTGTTGACCGTTTTCGGGGCGTTTTGAGGGGAGAACTGTATCTGAATCGTACCCCTATTCGTCTCAATCGTTGCCTGGTAGGTTTTCTTGGGGTCAATCTGCATTGCTGGCGGGATGCTCCACTGTTTGTTACTCATGAAAACTCCTTTCTAAGGTATAGTATCTTGATATGAAGTAATTAATAAAACAAAATTGTACCACGTAATAGATAATTGTGATAGTGATAATTTAAGAAGAGGAAGGGAAAATGGATTGGGGGATGTTTTGTGCGTGCTTACACAGGTTGCTATAATAACTCTTCAAGCATGCTATAGATTAACGTATGTTTCCTGAGATTGTGTTTGGTTTGCCGTAAAATTAGAAATTTTTTCGATGTGTGTATTATTAAGAGAAGTAAATTCAATGCCTATTTTAAAATAAGAGGAAGATTGTTTATCCTTAAAAGGACTGGATTGGACGACTTTTCCTTCGATACCGCCAAAAATACTATTGTCCGGAAGGGTAAAATCGAGAAGAATTTTTTCTCCAACAGGCACACCCGCGCGCGAACTGATAAGCAAACCTCCGGCGCTGATATTCTGGATGATACATTGATTCGTTTTAGAATTGCTGGTGATTTTGAAAGTTGCGAATGTTGATACGTTTTTTCTCACAAACCGCCTTTTGTTTTTCCCTTTTTCTTCAGATGATTGGATACTGATTATTTCGTAAGTTGTAACTGGCCAGGATTTTCCTTTCACTAAAATAGGTTTCATTTTTTTTGCAACTACGACATCCTTAATCTTAATGTAAGTGGATTCACTGACCAGAACTGTCATTGGTTTGGCGTAGGACTCGATTCGAGAAGCCAGATTGGCATTATCTCCAATTACCGTATAGTCCATCCTGTCCGGAGAACCGATATTTCCGGCGATAACTTCGCCTGTATTGATTCCAATACGAACGCTAAAGGATGGATTTCCCCCGGACTCCCATTTTTTCTGAAGTTCTTCAAGTTTTCTGAGCATATCAAGTCCTGTTTTTACGGCATTCCGCGCAGAATAAGGAGTAAAGATGGGCGCTCCAAAGAGTGCCATAACACAGTCTCCGATAAACTTGTCCAGCGTTCCCTGGTTTCCAAAGATTATTTTAGCCATGGCGGAAAAATATTCGTTGAGCGTATTAACGATTCTTTCGGGAGGGAATCTTGCAGCTATTGAAGTGAAACCGCAGATGTCAGCGAATAAGATGCTGCACTCAACCCGTTCTCCCCCCAAAACGATTTTTTCTTTTTTCGTTATGATGTCGTTGGCTATGTTTGGAGAAAGATATCGCTGGAGGTTCATCCGCATCTTTGTCTCGTTAACGACGTTCTCAAATAACCGGGCGTTTTCGATTGAAATTGCAGCCTGATTGGCAAACGTGGCGAGGAGTTCAACTGACTCTTCAGTAAATGCCCCCGAAACCATCCGGTTGTCGACATAAATAATTCCGATTATTTCCTCCTTTACCTTCAGAGGTACGCACATTAATGACCGCAGATTGTGATCCATTACACTTGCCTGAGCGTAAAACCGTTCATCGATCTGCGCATCTGTGGATAAAATTGCTTTCCCCTCTCTTGCCACACGGCTCGTAATACCGCTGCTGATGGTATATAGCATGTCATCTTTCAGTTCTTCTTCTATGTTTCTTGCCACTTTAACGAGCAGCTCGCCGGTGTCCTTGTCCTTGAGCATGAGAAAGCCGCGTTCAGCGCCAACTACTTTAATCACCATATCCATAATCAGGTTGAGAAGGCGGTCCATATCGAGGACAGAATTGATTGCCTTCCCAATTTTTACTAACGATTCCATCTCTTTTTTTGATTTCTCTATCCTGGCAGTCTCATTTTTTAACGCCTGATATGATTTAAGTAACTCCCAGAAAGTATTCTGGACCATGGGAAGATTATCCTGAGACACTTCATTCCCGGAGAGTAACTTATGAATATCTTTGAGATGTGTTTCGAATATTATGAAAGGATTCTGAATGGGTGTATTCATATTTTAACGATATTTTCACTATGAATTGGATTCTTACACATGTTGATGTCTTCCAGTATTTCACGTACGTTCTGGTAGCGATCTTCCGGACTCTTTTCAATAGATTTTATGATAATCTTTTCAAGTTCATTGGGAATATCGGGGTTGAGAAGAGAGGGAAGTAGTGGGGTTTCATGGATATGACAATATCCAATATCTCCATGAGGGAACGGGACACTTCCCGTCAGGGACTCGTAAAAGACAATGCCTAAAGAATAGATGTCACTCCGGTTATCAACGGGTCTACCCTTGATTTGCTCAGGGGACATGTAAAGGGGTGTGCCTAAAATCTGGCCGATCATAGTCATTTTAGTGGCGTTGTTTATAAATGCAAGACCAAAGTCGGTGATTTTGATCTGTCCGTCTTTTGTCAGCATGATATTTTCTGGTTTGATGTCCCGATGAATGATTCCTTTTGAGTGTGCTGCATCCAGTGCTTCGCAGATTTCGATTGCGATCCCTAAAAATTCCTGAACAGACATCGGCTTTTTGTTCAGTTTATCTCTGAGATTTCCACCATCGACGTACTCCATGGCAATGTACATCGGTTCTCCAACGCAGATATCAAAGATCGTGACGATGCCGGGGTGTTGAAGTGCGCTTGCCGACTGGGCCTCACGAATGAACCGATGAGCTGCCTCTGTGTTACTCATAAAATCCTCGCGAATTACCTTCAAGGCAACAACCCGTCCAAGAATCTTGTCTCTGGCCCTGAAGATCGAACCCATTCCACCTGTACCGATCTTTTCAATATGGTCATAACGGTCTTCCAACTTCTGTTGTTTTTTGTCCTTTTTGTTACTCAGGGGATTTGAGGGTAACCGTTCTATTCTCTGTGCCACATCTTTGTATTTAATATCATAAGAGAGTATTTGTCTGTATGCATCCATTGCCTTATCGAAGATACCCTTCTCCTCATAAGCATTTCCAATCTGGTAAAGCATTTCCACCTTTTTATCTTCGGGAATATTTGATTCTCTGATCCTATTAAAGTTTTCATCAGCCATCTCAACCATTCCCTTGGATAGAAAAGAAAGTCCTATCCGGCATAGCGCCTCAGATTTATATGGAGTCTCGGATTTAGCCACTTTTTGAAAAAGTGATATGGCGTTTTCCTTATCGGGATTCCTCTTAAAATACAGTTCTCCCAGCTCAAAACGGATCTTGTTTGCCTCCTCTTCGGGAAGGTTCTTCCTCTTCAGGCGTTCCTCATATTCGCCGATCCTATTCTGGATGATAAAATTCTCGATATCGTTGACCCTCTTATTGTATTCGCTTTTACCAGGGTTTAGTTTTGTTAGTTCTTTTAGTTTTTCTTTGGCAATTTCCAGGTTTCCGTCCATAAATGATCGGTCTGCGTCTTTCAAAAGTATATCTTCTAATCTTGACCGGTATGCTGTGTTTGCCGGCTTTAAGTTTATCAATGACTTAAGTTTTTCTTCTGCTGCTTTAAAATTGCCTTCTTCGTAATATAGATTTACCATATCGCTGATAAGTTCTTCGTCATTCTTTTTTAAATTCAGCGTCTTTTCAAGACATTTTAAGGCAATTCCCTTCTTTTCCTGATTTCTTTCGCAAAATAGTTTATATCCAACAACTGCTTTTTGATATTCACCTTTGGCAAGATATATACTTCCCAAAAACAGTGGTATATTTGGATCGGAATCCGTATATTCAAAAAAAAGAGACACTGCTTTATCCGATTGATTCGAACAGCGATAAAAGTTTCCTAAGATATAAACATCAAAAATATCTTTGTTATTTTCTACGGCCTGTTCGTACAAAGATATTTCTTTCTGAAGAATTCCCTCTGCACGGTATGTTTCATATAAAATAGTATATGCCCTTTCGTTGGCGGCGTCCGCCCTTATTAATTCCAGCAGGCCTTCAATGGCATCGTCAATACGATGAGGACATTTCTTTATCAGGCTTTGGTATTCATTTAAGGCAAGGTCATATCTTTTTTGCCCGGTATAAATCCTTGCCGCCAGATAAAATTTATCTGAAAAATGACTTCCCAGAGATTTTAAGCTGTCAAAGATTTTTAAGGCTTTCTCATATTCACCATTCCTATACAGGATTTCGCCCATGATCTGATGATACCGCATATAGCGAATCCCAAGATTGATACTCTGTTTTATAATGTCAGATTCTGGATTTAAAAAGTAAATCCTCTCGCAGACTTTAAAGGCATCGTCTATCATTTGTTTTCTTCGATAAGCTACGGCCAGATCGTTGAGGATTTTGACATCCTCCGTTCCGTCAAGAAACAGTTTTTCCCCTATCCTGATTATCTCTTCCCAGTTTTCCTTTTCGTACAACTTATCTAACTTTTTAACGATATCAAACATATGTGTTTAATTGTCATTGATATGAGATACAGACGGTGTGCGTCCAAATATGCGATAATGTTTAAAACTCCATAGTAACTCGTCAATAGTCACTTTTAA
>JAHFOY010000014.1:0-26438 GCA_023261485.1 Planctomycetota bacterium | reverse complement strand
CACTTTTAAAACACCAGCAAACAACACGCCGATAAACATGCCCATGGCACCCATCAGGTAACCACCAATAAAAATAACGATAAATATAATAATGGGATGCATATGGATGTTCTTTAACACGAACATATGTGAAATAACCAAATGGTCAAACAACTGGATTGCAACAAATGAGATTGTGATGACCAAAACTGATGCAAAAGAACCCGTCTTCATCAGCGCCATAATGATGGCAGGAATAGTGCCAACAACGGGTCCGAAGTGTGGAATGATGTTGGCACAACCCGCAAGGGAACCAATGAGAAAGGCATAAGGAATATTCAGTAAGTAAAGGGTGATAGTGCAGAGAATGCCAACAATAAGGGCATCGAGAAGCCGTCCGCGTATGTACGCTCCCATCTGATGGCTAATCTTGTGAACCAGGCTCAGCGTCATCTCAAAGTACCGGTTAGGCACTAACTGTATTAAGGACTTTTTTATTCGCTGTCCATCTTTCAGGAGGAAAAAAGTGAATACGGGTACGGTAAACATCATTGAGACAATATGGACAAATTCAAAGAGAATCTCCATGCTTTTCTCTATTAAGTTATCAAGAGTATTACGGAGATACGAGGCCAGTTCCTCTGATAAGCCGCGTTGTTTCATGAGGGGGAATTTTTCTTCAATCGTCGTCTTGAACTCGTCAGTGAGAACGGAAGGATGCTTTAATTGAAGGTTTGCGGTTACTGACTTAATTTCAGTTGTAACCACCGGTAAAAAGAGGGCAATGCCGAACGCAATAATAATTGCAATGGAAATGAAGACAATGACAATAGCCGAGGTGCGTTTGACATCACGGTTTTCAATGATGCGTACAACCGGCTCAAGAAGAAATGCCAGGAGGATGGAAATAATACAGGTAAGCAACAAAGTCTTCATAACAACAAACAGCGTGACGGCCAATCCGAATCCTAAACAAACGAAAAACCACCTGAGCAAGTGTAAGAAAAAGTTACGATTAAAATTGATAATGATATAATGCTCGTTGCTCATAAGTACCGCCAGATCGCGCCTTTCGCTTATTTAGAGTTATCTATAATTACTCATCAAAAAACATACCGCAAATAAAAACTAGTTTAAATTTTGTGTTTTGTCAGTAAATACAGGTCAATCAGGGGGAAAAATGAACCTATTACTTAGATCAAGATGACTATAGCGTGACAAATGTCACACATATGTGACGTCACAGAAGTGTGACATTTGTTGTGTTTGCAATATATATTCTAATAGACTTTTTTAAAAGTGTACATTAAATTACGATTTGCCAATTATAATTAATTTGATTTTACAGAGTGATTTTTATAAGATTTTGGGATATTGTAACGCTTTAATTTTGAATACATCAAAGTACATGTGTCAATCGAAGGATATGTATCACAATCACAGGACGGCTTTTTTTATGTTTGCAGCTTTATTCCAGAAACACCTTAAAAAGGCGTTGCCTTTTATTTTGCCGCTTTCCATTTGCTTAAGTTCTCAAATTACCTCGGCTGTTTCCCTGCGCAGTAATGTTTATCAAACCTCATCAAAAAAATACAGCGCAAAGAAGTGGATAAAAAACGGACAATCAAAATACAAACGGGCAAAGTTTGAACGCGCCGTTAAGGCGTACAATAAAGCCATTGCAAGCTATCCCGATTACTTCGAAGCGTGGGATGGGTTGGGAAATGCCTTATATTGCATGGGAAACTACGATATGGCAATTCAGGCCTATGATAAGGCGCTGAGTATTGATCCGAATTATAATGCAACATGGGTAAATAAGGGCATTGCCTTGTATAAAAAAGGCAGTTACGAAGAGGCATTAAAATTATACGATAAGGCTCTTGAATCCGACCCCGGATTTGCAACAACATGGTATAATAAAGGAGTTACACTCATTGCATTGGGCAGGCATCAGGAGGCGATGCAGGCATTTGAAAAGGCCATCGAGATCAATCCCCAGGAAGACCTGGCCTGGCACGGGAAAGGCTACATTTTAATTTTGTCTGAGCAATATGACGCTGCCCTTCAACTCTTTAGCAAGGCAATCCAGGTAAATCCGGAAAGGGCATGGGCCTGGAACAACATGGGAATTACCCTGGACAAGTTGCGAATGTACGATGATGCAATTAAGGCATTCGACAAGGCTATCGAGAGCAATCCAAAGAGTGCGAGGGCGTGGCATAATAAAGCAAACACCCTGTACAACTTGGGTAAATACGAAGAGTCTATGAGGACTTATAACAAAGCGATGGAATTAGACCCTCTTTTATATGCAGGTATTAAAAAATAATTTGTTTGAAAAAGGATACCATGAAAAACACCTTAAGAAAAATATTTCAAACGATTCCCATTTATATTGCAATCGTTTTTTTAGTTTCAGCGAACCCGCAACACTTTGCAATTGCCGCATGGTCTTCCAGTGTGCGTGAAAATACGGCTATTTGCACGGCATCCGGCCAACAAAGCACGCTCCAGATAATCAGCGATGGCGCAGGTGGGGCAATTATTGCATGGGAAGACGCGCGAAACGTTCATTTCGATATCTATGCACAACGAATCGATGCGCATGGGAATGTTTTATGGAAGAAGGACGGCGTTTCTATTTGTGCAGCTCCGGAAAACCAGAGTCGCCCAAGGATTGTCAGTGATGGCGCCGGGGGAGCTATTATTACCTGGCAGGATATACGGGGTGGCACCAGCAACTCCGATATTTATGCCCAGCGCATTGATGCAGACGGAAATCCACTATGGACGAAAGACGGTATACCTATCTGTATTGAGGTCAATGCACAGAATAGCCCCTGCATTGTTACGGATGGTGCAGGAGGCGCGGTTATTATATGGCAGGATTTTCGGAGCAATTATGCTGACCTCTACGCACAACGTATTAATAAGAGCGGAGAACTGCAATGGGCAAATAATGGCGTGATCGTTTGCGGGACTTCCGGTGCACAAGGTGCGCCGGTGGCGGTGGAGGACGGTGCCGGCGGCGTTATCGCAGCATGGCAGGATTTTAGAAGAACTTATGCCGACATCTATGCCCAGCGAGTTGACGGGAGCGGCAAAATACTATGGGAAAGAAGCGGGGTTGCCCTGTGTAATGCCATTGGACACGAAAGTTTTCCCGTTATTACCGGTAACGGAGCAGAAGGGGCAATTGTGGCATGGGTCGATACGCGCAACGGCAATAATGACGTTTTTGCGCAGCAGGTGGATGGGAATGGGGCGGTGCAATGGTTGGCCAACGGCGTTCCCGTGTGCACCGTATCCGGGAATCAGAATTATCCAATGATTATTGGCGATGGCGCAGGCGGCGCTATTCTTGCCTGGTGGGATATGCGCAGCGGCGATTTCAATATCTATGCGCAAAGGATTGATCTTACCGGTAACGCCATATGGGTAACGGACGGCCTGGCTGTGTGTGTCGAGACTGGTATCCAAAATTGCGTATCTATCAGCAGCGACGGTTCTGGCGGTGCAATAATCGCATGGAATGACAACCGTGTTTCTGCCTTTGATGTGTATGTCCAGCGGATTGACCCAAAAGGACTGGCCAAATGGAGCAACAACGGTGTCGCTGTCTCTACGGCATCAGATACGCAATGTTTTCCTGTAGTGGTTAATGACGGAACAGGTGGGGCAATTATCGTCTGGCAGGATAGCCGTGACAAGGATAAGAGTTATTGGGACGTTTATGCCCAAAAGATCAGTAGCCGGGGTTCTCCGGAAGATTAATAAATTCCTTTTCTCTTTCACCTCTTCTGGGTTGATTCTTTTGGTATTTCTTTGTTAAATTAGGTTGGGTTTTGTTTTTTTAAATCCAATCTAATTTAAAGCAATGCCTTGCTAGGACGGCTGGTGCATTTGTTCCCTGTACCGGCTAAACATTACTTGTAATTTCTGGAAGATTTCCCTGACCAAAGTAGCGTTATTCATATAGACAGCCCAGGTGAATTGATCTTCTTCGAAGGCTTCCGAAAACCTCGGCGTCATTTCATCTACTACACGGTCTACCTGATTATGTCTTAACATCAGCGTAGGCACACGTCTCTCTCCTTCTGTAATCATCTCCACAGGTATAATACCATTCCACTCCTTCGAAAAACCTTCCACTACATAAGGCCTCCCGCGCTTATCAAACAATTGATACCACACATGGGCAAATGCAACCGAATTCTCCTTGCCTACAACCCAGCCCCATATGATGTCTCCGTCTATATCCAGCTCAGACAGCTTGGAGAAGAACAAGAATACAGAATCCTCGCAATCTCCCTGTTTAGTCCTTCTTGTTTCTACAGGCGTCTGCCAGTAATCTGTTTTTGACGGTTCTGCCCGATAGTTTATCCCAAAGGCTATTTCCCTATACGCCTCGTAGATTTGTTCGCCATTTCTGAAGGTATTTACACACCATTCTCTATAAAGCTGATTATCAGGCATGTCATTATTATCGGCAGGATATGTGATCGATGGTTTTACCGGCCATGACTCTTCTACTGGCTTGTAACCCCTTCCTGCCAGAAACAGGTCTGCATATGAAACGTCGGCAAATGTTTTTATACAACAGACACTCGTCAGGATTATCGAGGTAACAACTACTACTAAATATCTCATACTTATTACCCACCTTTCTTAATAGAGTGAAATTGGGATTAATTACTCTATACAACTGACGTTGCTTACCGCAGACTTTCTGGCTGCGAACACACAATCAGTGGTGGCTACCATTATCTAAATAATTTTTATAATAAACACAACATTATTATTTTAAGAGATATTATTCGTATTGTCAAACTGCACCTGAAACTTGCCAAGGAATATTGGATTCCTTAGTATTATTATCGGTTTAATTACCATAATAATTAATGCAATTCAACATATTTTTTACATTTTCACTTTTAGAAACAATTCTACTATCCGTGGATCAAAAAGTATACCGGATAGTGACCTGATGTATTCGATAACTTTGTCTTTTTGCCAGGCACCCCGGTATGGACGAGGGAAGCTCAGTGCATCATATACGTCTACCACCGCAAAGATACGTGCTGCCAGAGGGATTTGTTCTCCCTTTAGTCCTTGTGGATAACCGATGCCATTCCATCTTTCATGGTGGCAGTAAGGAATATCAAGTGCGTTGCGCAGATATGCTATAGGTGAAAGTAGCTGATGGGCATACTCAGGATGTTTGCGCATGATCGCCCACTCTTCTTCCGTAAGCGGCCCCGGCTTGAGCAGGATATTGTCCGGTATGGCCATTTTGCCGATATCATGGAGAAGGGCGCCTCGCCGGATATGCGGTAATTCTTCTTCCTTTACGCCAAATGCCCGAGCCAGTTCCAGGGTCATTTCGGTAACGCGCTGCGAATGTCCTTCAGTCTCTTTATCGCGCAAATCGAGGGCGCGGGACCAACCCTCGATCGTGACGTCGTAAGCAAGCATCAGTTCCTCCTGAGTGCGCTGCATGCCTTCAAATAAGGATGCATTGTCAATCGCTATGGCCGCCAGCGCCCCAATGGCCTCCAAAAAACCCAGCCACTCCCGGTCTGGATTAAGTGGGGAACGATGGAAAATTTCAAGCACGCCTTTTACCTGTCCTTTTGTAATAAGCGGTACACCGTAATAGGAAATAAATTTCTCATCTTTTAATATTTTGGCAAACGAAGGGGAAATGTTGGTTTCGGACAGTTTGGAGACATAAATAGTACGTCGTTCATGCATGGCGCGAGAGGCATGATATTTTCCCATCTGCACAGATATGGAGGCTATGGTATCAGGGTGAAAGCCGTGAGAGGTTGCGCATTCGAGTTTTTGCGTTTGCGGATTTAGCAACAATATATTTGCAGCATCTACGCCCAGTTTTGTTGTTACCTGTTCAAGAAAGATGCCTAAAATAACGTGCAGATCCAGGCTGCTAATGATGGCTTGATCAATCGTGTGTAAGGTAGTCAGGCGCTGAACATGGTGATTAATCCGTTCCTCAGCCCGCTTTCGTTCCAGGGTATTTACAAAAATTTCTCCAATCATTTTGAGCAGAGCAATATCTTCCTCTGTCCATGTCTTTTCCGAACGTACCGAATCGAATCCCAAAAATCCAACAAGTATCCCTCCATACACCATGGGAACGATTACAAACGACTGCACGGACTGCAACTCCTGGAGTTCTTTTTCTGCCCTTGCACTCTCAGGCATATCCGCCACCCGCGGGACATGAATACTCTCGAATCGCTCCAGCCTCTCCATCCCCCACGGGAATTGATCTACCGACAGCCCTTTAAGCTTATCAAGCTGCGGCTCAATTCCTTCCGCACACCACTCATGCGTGTTATCCCACTTCTTTCTTTCAGCGTCTGCATACTGAAACACATAACTGCGATCAACCCCGCCAAACTCCCCGATTATCTTCAATGCACGATTTATCCCCGCGTCAACCTCATGGGATGCTAGATTAATGAAATTCGCTGATATAGCAGCTATCAATTCTTCAATTTTTAACCGATACTTTAACAATTCCTCAGTATGTTTATGTCCGACGATTTCCAGCTTCAGGTCTGCATACGACTTTTCCAGCGACTGTGTCATCTGGTTAAAATTCATTGATAACTGCCCAATCTCGTCTCCGGAACGAACGTCTACCGTACGGCTGAGATTCCCTCTGGCAATGTCCAGGGTGACGCTCGCCAGGTGTTTCAGAGGCGAAACAATTTGTTTGGTAAGAAAAAAGGTAATGACTACTCCCCCCACAATAATGCCGAGACCCAGAGGGATAATGCCGTATAATATGACCTCATGAATCTTTTCGTTCAGCTTGCGTGTGGACAAGCCAATTTGCACAGACCCCAATACCCTGTGTTTTGTTTCTGCAAGAATCTTGTCCTCGCCTAGGATCTGCGTGGCAAATGCCTCTTCTGAGAATGCCTGCTTCTCAAAGATCGGCACCGAAAAGTCATAAAATACCTCACCCGATGCTGTAGCTATGGTATTGATGAATGGAGTATCCGGCATTTTAGAAAATGCCACATTAGGGATACCGCCTCTTGTCCATATTTGATTGGTGAGCGATATATCCGAATCCTGTGGGTATGCCCCCGCCGGAATTTCTTTCATATCAACATCTACCCAGGCAGGTTTTTCTTCGATAAAAACGGTCTGCGTATTCATTATTCGCCAATAGCCTATTTCCTTGTCCCTGTCAAACGCCAAAATCCTCTTTATGGGGGCGGCCAGAAATGCCGGCTGTGCATGGCCAAGGGCAAGCCCTACCTCATTGTCCTGTGCAAGCATGGTAACGAGAGACATGCCTAATTTCTTGAATACCGTCTCCTGCACCCTTTTTGTATGAATAAAAAAGAATAGACAACTGAGGGCGTCGATAACGGTTATCAACAGACATATCAAAACAATAAGCCGTGTGCGAATACTAATCATATAATTTCAAAATGCATTAAATGTATTACTTTGTAAAAACCTCTTTTTTTAGCATGTTTTTAAGTGACGAGTGTCAGGTGTCGTGTGACGAGAAAAAACGTCACCCGCCACTTGCCACACGTCGCCTTTATTCACTTTGGTTGCGTCTCCGCTATGCTATGGATATAACACTATGTCCTGCCTCGACCGGAGAGGTGATATATCTACCCTGATGATCCCTGCCGTCTGGGTGTTCAAAGTTATCTTCAATTTGTCCGGCTGCTTGACACCCAGGGAAATAACCGTCGGACTGCTTAACAGCGTCTGTGCCATCTCTGCTGTCTGAAGACCCGTCTGCCTGTAATCTGGCGATATGGAAACCAGCGCCCCTGCCTTCACTATGGCGCTTGAAGTACAAAATACCGGCAGGCGGTGTTTAAGACTCATCTTCAGGATAATTTCCAGGGATTCTTTTGTAACTACTGTGCCGTCAGGTATTATCCAAAATGCAT
The DNA here is from genome assembly GCA_023261485.1 of Planctomycetota bacterium. Lineage (GTDB taxonomy): Bacteria > Planctomycetota > Brocadiia > Brocadiales > Brocadiaceae > Wunengus. The sequence goes on along the minus strand of JAHFOY010000014.1, from coordinate 18,504 downwards.
CAATTTTGCCAATCATACTATTCAACGCAGATGAAACCTCACCTTCCGACGCAACCTCTGTCTTGATAAAGTTAAATTCAAGCCTTTTTGCCACAAGGCCAGCTTCTGCAACAATCTTTCCCGTCTTCATTGGGTCATACAGGACGCCTATATTTTTATGGGTACCGAGAAGTTCTTTGAGAATAGTAAATTGATCCTTTACCGACGCCTCTGAAGAAATACCGGATATATTTGTCCCCTCCAAGTTGAAACGCTCATGATTGATGACCATACAAAAAATAACGGGGATATCCGCAAATTCCTCTTTTGCAAGGGTCGTGGCAAGCACACCCACGGCGAGGATAAGGTCGGGGCTGATTTGACTGTTTTTAATATTCTTAATGACTTTTTTACCTTCGTCTACATCTCCTTTCATGTCATAGATTGCCTTTATAGAGATGCCTTTCTCCTTGCATCCTTCTTCGAATCCCTTAACCGCCTCGCTATAGGCAGCAATTGTCTGACTTTGAATAACAATGGCCGTATGGCCTGCGGCAAACACTGGAGCGCCAAGAAATGAATCCTGGAAAAGAAAGGTGAGGATAAAAGAAAATGCTACGGTCTTCCAAAGATTACAGAGCGGCGTACGGAGATATGTACAGATTATCGTTATTATACGGATATTTTCCATTCGACCTAAAAATAAAGTGCGTTGTCTAAATAATAAACAATGTACGGTTCGTGATATTGCTATTCAGGGATAATTGACGATGGTTAAAGTCCCACACCTCGGTTAACAAATTCATAAATTGAGAAGCAATAAGTATGCCAACATAGAAATTGGGATTTGCATGTTCCGTAGAGACAGGTTTGAAACCTGTCTCTACAACGGCGCTAAAATTGGTAGCTTAGTCCAATAAAAAACGTCCTTCCCGGCCTGGGAAGGTCTTCCGGTACGGAAGTTGGCCCCGGGTCGCTGTAGTCCTTGTCCAGCAGGTTATACACCGTCCCCTGCACCTCCATGGTCTTAAAGAATTCTTTCCCGATAACCGAAAGATTCAGTAAGGCGTAAGCAGGCAGGTCATTCCTTGTGTCATCATCTTCCCTGGAACGACTGCCACTGACAAAGGTACTCAGGTTGGTATTGATATATTTCCAGTGATGCACGTTTACCCCGAAATTGCCCTTGTGTTTTGCTACAAACGGCATGTCATCCCCATCGTCATCTTCCGGGCTCTGGAAGGTGTAGTTCATAAAAACGTAATTACCTTTGGTTATGTCCAACTTTGTTTCCATCTCTACACCCTGAATACTGGCATCTCCAAAATTTTCATACCGTGACGTATTCTGCGCAGATTCCAGGGTGCGCAAGACAATGAGGTCTTTTACGTCGTTGAAGAAATAATTAACGCTGCTCGAAACATGTTTGTTAAACTTGTAACTTAATCCCAACTCGTATGTTCTAATGGTTTCAGGGTCTAAGTCTTCATTTCCCTGGATGGCAGGCTGATTGGCGGAAAACATTTCCATAAAACTGGGCGCACGAAATGCCTCCCCATACAGTAATTTTAGCGACGCATCCTTCATAAATGCCCATGTCAAACCAGATCGTGGACTGGTTGCTCCGCCAAAATCGCTATACTGATCGTGCCTTGCCCCTAATGTAAGGGTTACGGTATCGGTAATATCCCACGTATCCTGCAGATAAACAGACCACATCCTTCGCGTGGCTTCTTTTAAATAAGGATACGTGTCTGAGAAGTTCTGGACAGAATCCAGTGCATCGTATGTTGCCGGATTAAAGTTGCTTAAAAAATGTACGTTCGTTTGGCTGATCAGGCGATATTCCAGACCCAGGGTGATTACATTTCCATCAAACAGTTCGTAATCAAATGGAATTTCTGTACCAACAATCTTTTGAATCACCTTGCCGTTGCCAATTAACCCATCGGGATAGGTATTAAGCTTATCATAATTCCCGTCTCCATCCGTATCAAAAGGTAACGTTACACCCTCTGAAAATGATTCGATGTAGGTATTATGATCAAACTGATCGTAATAGACCCTGGGCTTAAAAGTAAGTCTTTCCTCAAAGGTCTTCTTATACCCTGCCTCGCCGAATACGTAGTTACTTTCTACATCAGATTCATCGTTTAAGGCATATTGTGGGCCTATAAAAGGGCCGCGGTTTCTATTGCTATACCATCCCTCAAAATAAAAATCTTTATAAACCGTCTTCAGGTTCAGGTCGTATTCCTGCCGCCCATCCTCCACCCTCCCCGGCGCCTGCGATGACCGGGAAAAACCAAAAGAAGAAAGGGCGTTGTCGATCCTTGTTTGATTATCACTCTCAACGACGCCATCAAAACCATCTGACTGCCTGTAATGCACCATTCCTGAGACGTTAACCTTCCCATATGTCTTCCCGAATACTACATTTTCATCGTATGTATCAAAACTTCCATAGCCGCTGCTCACCTTTACACCGTCAATATCTTTTGCGTCTTTGGTGATAATATTAATAACCGCTGTAAATGCATTTTCACCGTACATGGCAGAACCAGGCCCCCTGATGATTTCTATCCTCTTTATGCTTTCTACCGGAAAATCATCAAAATTGCCAAATGCCCCGCCCCGTAATGGATTATTTACCAGGTGCCCATTGAGCATTACCCTTACCCTGTTTGCGCTCTCAATACCCCGCACGGCAGGCACTACATCCCCGAAGTCCGCCTTTTTCAAAATTTCAAACCCGGGTACCGTTCTCAAAATCTCGGCAAAGGTGCGATAACCCAGATGCTTAATTTCCTCATCAGTAATTACCGTAACAATGCTTGGCGCCTTGCTGATCTGTGTCTCATGCCTTGTGGCTATGGTTACTTCTTCGCTAAATCCAAACCAAATAGCCTCGGTCGAAATCCCATCTGCCACCGCAGTGTCCATAGGCAGATACTTCTCACTATCAGTATCGAAAGACGTGTCTTCAAGACGAGTCGTTACCGTCCCCTCTCCAAAAGTGTGAGACGAATTGAGAGAAAAAATGGTTTGCAAAACACCCATGGACAGGGAAAAAAGAAGCAGCCTGTTTGTTGTCCATTTAACCATAGTGGATAACCCCCTGATCACGCAGTATATCTTACATCATACGCTGTTAATAGTGTTTTAAGCATGCAGTTTAAGGCAGGAATGAAAGTTACAGCTACCTAATTTACGTCATGTATTAAAAGCTGTCAATTAAAAAATTTAACCTTGCATTTTTATTACTGTTTGGATAATTTAAGTGAAATTATTTTAACGGCACAATTATATACTCTCTCTTATGACTTTTATCATTGAAAACATCAGGGAAACCGATGTCGTGGCGGTTGTAAACCTCTATCATCTCATTATTGATGAGTTGCACGCCAGGAGTCTGGAGGTGGAACGCCTGCACTTCAAGGATATTTACCCCGTAGAAGAAGTTAAAAAGCGTCTGGATAACAAGGATTGCGTGTATCTTGTTGGTAAGGAAGACGGAGAGATCGTGGGTTTTGTGTTTGCCTGGGTCTCTGAGGGCGTGGGAAATTTACACTGGATGGGTTTGTCGCCGGGTTACAGAAAGAAGAGATATGGAGATAAACTCCTGGAAGAGACGATAAAGGTTTTTATGGAAAAGGGCTGCCATGAGGCAAAGCTGTTTACCTATCCTTCCGAGAAGGTTGCATATCACCTCTTTCAAAAGCACGGATTTAAAGAAGTAGCCTTCATTGACCGCAGATTTTTTGGGATGGGAGTCATTCTCATGGTACGGAAAATTACTCCGATCCCGGAAGAACATCGTGCTAAAAAAATTGTGCTGGCCGGTGAGGCGGGTCAGGGCATTAAACTCATGTCCCATGTATTGGCTGACATCCTGGCAAAATTAGGAAAAGAGGTTGCCATGAACCTTGTCTACGACGCCGCGGTCCGTGGGGGCAACATCCGGGCAGAGATTGTATATTCTGACGATCCGATAGACGTTCCTTTTTTTGAAGAAGCCGATATCGGGCTTCAACTCTCAAAGACGCCGGACCCAACGGTTCGGGCCAAACACGTACTCATCGAGGCGTCAGCCTGTGATGCAGAATGTAAAAAGTGCGATATCCGCTGTCCTGTAAGCGACCGCATCCCTTTCGAAAAACTCGCCACAGAGCAGTTTAGCAGTCCTATCTTTGTCAATATGATCGCCCTGGGCAGGTTGTTGAGCAAGATCGGTATCAATATCGAAACGGTAAACTTTGCCTCTGAATTTCCCTCACAATTTCTTGACGAAAACATAAAGGCGATACGCTATGGCTACACCTACCAGGATTAGTGCATCTGAAATAACGGAGAAGGTATCGCATCTCTGCATGGATGCCAACTTCAATCTGAATGAAGACGTTCTTGACGCCCTGAGAGATTCTTATGAGGAGGAAGGTTCTCCGGTTGCCAAGGAGGTATTTGCAGAGTTGCTGGAAAACGCTAAGATTGCCCGTGAATGCCAGATGCCTATGTGCCAGGATACAGGGGTTGCGGTTGTTTTTGTCGAGATAGGGGAGAATATAGAAATTGTTGGCGGTCGTCTTTATGATGCTATCAATGAAGGTGTCCGCGAGGGATATAAAAAGGGGTTTCTGAGAAAGTCCATGGTTAAAGACCCGCTCAACCGGATTAACACCGGCGATAACACCCCTGCTATTATCCATACAGAATTTACTTCTGAAAATTACTTAAAGATTACCTTCATGGCCAAGGGTGGCGGATGTGAAAATATGAGCCGTCTTGCGATGCTGACCCCGGCTGACGGCAAAGCGGGTGTCATTAATTTCGTTGTAGAAACCGTGAAGATAGCGAGGGCCAATCCCTGTCCACCCATTATCGTAGGTGTTGGGATAGGCGGCACATTTGATTATGCAGCCCTTTTGGCCAAGAAGTCCCTTTTGAGGCCTCTGGGGACTAAACACGCCGATCCCGATACCGCTGATTTAGAAAAAGAAATGCTGGAAAGGATCAACAATTCAGGCATTGGCGCTCAGGGGCTGGGCGGCTGGATTACGGCAATGGCCGTCCATGTGGAACGCTATCCCTGCCACATAGCAAGCCTGCCTGTTGCCGTTAATATCGAGTGTCATGCGCACAGGGTTAAAACCGTCGTATTAGGAAATTTCCAGTAGTTTTCACCGCAAAGACGCAAAGAGCGCAAAGGAAGACTCCGAATGACAAAAGACGAAGATATATTTTCGAAGGAAATCCTTGGGGCCGCAATTGAGGTGCATAGCCATCTTGGACCAGGATTGTTGGAATCAGCTTACGAAGAATGCCTATGTCAAATTTAATACATCTAAGAACACCCTTAACTGACAATGATGTTGTAAACCTCAGGATCGGAGACAGGGTTCTGGTCAGTGGAATTATTTATACGGCCAGGGATGCAGCGCATAAACGGCTTGTGGAGCTTATCGATGCGGGTAAAGAATTACCTTTTGATATTCTGGATCAAATCATCTATTATGTAGGTCCTAGCCCGGCGCGACCCGGCAGACCTATTGGGTCTTGCGGGCCAACTACCAGTTATCGCATGGATGTGTATACACCAAAATTACTGGCAAAAGGCCTGAAGGCCACTATTGGCAAGGGTAATCGCTCTGAAGCCGTTATCGAGGCATTGAAACAGCATAAGGCAATTTATTTCGCCGCTACGGGTGGCGCGGCTGCATTGCTGGCAAATGCCGTAAAAAAGGCGGAAATCGTGGCATACGAGGATCTGGGTGCAGAGGCCATTATGCGGCTGGAGGTAGAAGATTTTCCCGTTGTGGTTGCCAATGATATATATGGGAACGATTTGTTCAGAGAAGGGGTTGCAAAGTATGAAAGAAAATGACGATACATTACTTCAGAATTTGAAAAATCATCAACCTGTAGTATTTAATAAAACTAAGATAGAAAAGGTATAAGAAATGAAAAAAATTTTATATATTGTGTTGGACGGATTGGGGGATGGACACTATCCTTGCAAAGAATTTGGCAACCGTACGCCTCTTGAGGCGGCAGCAACGCCTACGATGGACATGCTGGCACGGGAAGGGCAGTCCGGGCTTATGTACACTGTAGGAAAAGGTATAGCGCCTGAATCCGACATTGCGGTGATCAGCATCCTGGGATATGATGCAATAAAGTATTATACGGGTCGTGGTCCACTGGAAGCGCTTGCTGCAGGGCTGCAAATCAACGATGGTGACCTTGCTTTCCGTGCAAACTTTGCCACAAGAGGAACGGGAAGGCAAATAAAGGATCGTCGTGTCGGGAGAAATCTTTCTACAGAAGAGGCTTCGCAACTCTGTGAAGAAATTAGTAAAAAGGTAAAATTAGATTCCATACCCGCCACATTTACTTTTAAAAATACCCTCGAATACAGAGGCGTATTGGTTGTCCGGGGTGTTAAAAACAAACTCTCCGGATATGTAACGAACACTGATCCGGCGTATACAAAACACGGTCTTTTGGGTGTTGCAAAAGAAACAGGGACTTTTGATAATATCGTCGAATATTGTATGCCCGTACATGACAGCCCGGACATTGATGCCGCTTATCGTTCTGCGCTCCTTGTGAACGAGTTTACCTTGAAAAGTTGTGAGGTGCTTGACCAATCCGAAGTTAATAAAAAACGTATTAAGAAGGGATACCTCCCGGCGAACCTTGTTCTGCTAAGAGATGCAGGTGACCACCTTCCCAAGCTTCCCACTATAAAAAACAAATTTAAGAAAAATTTCGGGTGTTTTGTGGAAATGCCTACCGAAGAGGGTATTGCCTTGCTGACCGGTATGAAGATAGTTCCCATACCACCGCCCACAAAAGATCTACAGAAGGATTATACCCTGCGTGCCAATATGACCATCAAACATATGAAGAAATACGATGGGCTTTATATCCACATTAAGGGACCGGACGTGCCCGGACATGACGGCGATGCTGTCAAGAAAAAGTCCATTATTGAAGCGATTGATCAATATTATCTTACGCCATTAATAAACAGTATAGACCTTAACGAAACCATCGTTGCGATTACCGCAGACCATTCAACCCCCTGCCGGTTAAAGTCTCATTCCGACGACCCTGTCCCGTTGCTGATTAGCGGTGGAAACGTTAAGCATGACACGACAAAGTCCTTTTCGGAAAAATCCTGTTTAGCCGGAAAAATAGGGAAAATCAATGGCACTCAGCTTATGCCGCTCCTGGTAAAGTATGCAAATGCAAACAAATAAAGGGACGTGGTTAAAATGGATAGTAGTTTCTTGCAGCATAATTTTCTGTATTGCCTTAGCCGTGATTTTAATAATCCCGGCGTTTATTTCTGGAAATTTCATAAGACAAAAGGTTATCCAGATATTAGATGAGAGATTCCCGTCAGTACATCAGGTTGGGGCGTTTTCTTTTCATTGGCCCAATCAGATTAATATTTCTTATATCACTATCCAGAAGCTGGAAGAAAACAGAGAGGAACCTATAAGATTCGAGGAAATTCAGGGTAATTTTAAATTACTCCCGTTGCTCTTTAAAAATATTGTTGTAAAAAAAATTTCTATACGAGAGATTAATTATGAAAACCGGTTATTGATCAAAGACCTCGTTACAGACAAATTTTCATTCAAAAATGGCGTTGTTTCCAGCCGTGTACGATTAAGCGTGAATGAAGGTCCTGCTGCCGTCAAGGGAGTGATTGATTTCCGTCAAAAAAAACCGACGTTCGATCTTTCGATAGAAGCGAAAGACATTCACATTACCCAGGATATTCCATTCCTCAGCATACTGCCGATATTTGCAACAAGAGATGGAGAAGTGGGAGGAATTCTAAGCCTAAAAGGGTATCTCCGTGGAAACGGTCTGGGCAGGGAAATCCTCAACAAAAAGCTTGCTGCCGATATGAAACTGGAAGTAAAAAATGGATATATTAAAGGCAATAAGTTATTATCTTCCATATTGGAAATTATAGGGGTCAAGGATGCGTATTCATTTGATTTGATGGAAGCCGTAATCCAGATTAAAGACGGCAAGATTTCTACACCGAAAATGGATATTCAGAGTCCACTCCTGAGCCTGAATGCATCCGGCGTGACCAAATTAGACGGTTCAATCTCTTACGATGCCGCAGTTAAATTTAATAAAGAGCACTTAGGCAAGGATGTGGAAAAAATCGCAGGGTTGCTTTTAAAGGAAGATGCGTTACCAATAGAAATACGGGGCACGACCAAAGACCCGAAGGTCTCGGTAAAAATACCCAAAGACAGTTTAGAGCATCTCGTCAAGGGATTGGTAAATGATTTTTTATCGAATCCAAAAGAGAAACATAAGAAAGAAAAGAAAAACAACTAAGATGGTAATTTAAAAATGAATTGGATTGATTACACAATCTTTGTCATCCTGTTCTTCGCCATGGCCCTGGGGCTTGCCAGCGGTCCCGTACTCCAGCTCTTAAGAATCGGTTGTTTATTGGTCTCCTTTTTCGCAGCGATCTTCTTCCATAGCATCTTAGGCAGCGTCATGAAGGGTATTTTCACGCCCTCTACCGCCAACTTGTTAAGTTATTTTGTCGTCTTTAGCGTTGCATTCATTGCTACGTACATCATCACAGACGTTCTCAAGAGGATAATGGGCAGGTGGGAGATGGGGTTTGGTCTCAGGCTATTTGGCGCATTATTAGGGATTTTGAAGGGGCTTGTCTTTTGCGGCGTAATAATCTTTGGCGTCCTGTTATTTTGCACCAAGCCGACGTGTGACACGGTCAATGCCTCAAAGATTGCAAGCCAGATTGGGAAAGGCATGCAGACGATAGTCTCTGTCGTTCCTGAAAGTGTATCGAACAAGGTGAGAGGTTACGCAGAAGAAATCAGGAAAAAGAAATTATCAAAAGATGCAAAGCCGGAAAAGCCAAACAAAGACGAGGATTTTAAGCCGTCTCTGTAATCTACACACCTAATTATCCAAAGGCTACTGACCCAAAAGAACCTTATTTCTCATGCTTCCTGAACTATTTACATATGTAACAACACCGTGTCCTCGCTACATTCGCCGCATGGGCTACCTGTACGAGGCGATTGGTCTGAAGTGCAGATACAAACGTAATCCGGCATCCTGGCAAAATCATCTTGAAAAAACGCGGCAATTTGTCTTGTCCGCTGCTGGTAAAAGCCAGGGACGAGGAAAAGTCGTCATTCTCGGTTCCGGACTTTTATTGGACGTGCCGCTTGAGACGCTATCGTCAATGTTCCGGGAGGTTGTCCTGATAGATATCGTGTGTTTACCGGAAGTACACAGGCGTATAAAAGGATATGACAATGTAAGATTCCTCCGGCAGGATGTGACGAATACCGCAGAGACGCTTTATCAAAACGTCCTACATGGTCGGCACGAGCTTCCCTATGTGGTTCCCGTTTTACCAGAGATTGATACAGACACTGGCCTGGTAATTTCCCTGAATATTCTTTCGCAGCTTACTGTTGTCCTGCGCAAATATGCGATTAAGAAACTGACGGGAATAACTAAGGATCGTGTCGACTCATGGTGCAGGCAAATCATGGAGTCTCATTATGCCTTCCTTATGTCTCTGCCGTACAATGTTTGCCTCATTGCCGACCACCGATATACAAAACGTGACCGCGATGGCAGAATCATCGCTCAAGGCACAACCCTGTATGGAATATCCATGCCTGAACCGGATGATTCCTGGATATGGAACATTGCGCCGATAGGGGAGGAATCCAGGTTTCACTCAAAAGAGCTAGACGTCGGTGCATGGTATATACGCTAGAGAGAAGATGCTGCATGAAGATGGTTGGGGGTCATGAGATAAAACTCTCCGATTACTACACAACTAATGGTAATTGCCAATCGGAGTCTTTGTTCTTGATAGATGTTTGCGTAATGCGTAAGTGGTAGATTATGCTACATGTCAAGACCACTAAGAATAGAATTTAATGGGGCTATTTACCACGTTACTTCAAGATGCACACGAGAGAATCCATTAGTAGATTGACAAAAAAAGAATCAGTCTTATCAGCAAGAATAAAGACCCACAAAAACCTTCATACGATGCTGCTTTCTTTGTTCAGCTTCAGCCCAGCGTCTCTTCTCCACATCAGTTACAGGCGTAAATGACGCAAGAAGTCTGGGTTTGCCGTGCTCGTCTACCTTAACACAGGTAGAAAAGGCCGTACAGGTATGTTGAACGGTGTTGTTTACCGGGTCTTCGGCCAGCACCTTTACGCCAATTTCCATAGAGGACCTGCCTGTGTAATTCAACGATGTTGCCAGTACGAGAATATTACCGACGCAGATGGGATGATAAAAATCCAGGGCATCCAGGGAGGCCGTTACAATAGCGCCTTTGGCGAACTTTATGGCCATGATGGCTATGATCTCGTCGAGTATGAGGAGGAGTTTTCCCCCATACATGAGATTGCCATAAATAGCATCTTCAGGAAAGACCAGCCTATATACCCGAAGGCTCAATTGTCCAATATCTTCCAGGTTTGTATCCCGTACCATTTGCCTTCACGGAATCCACAGATTATTTTTATCTTTTATCTGTGTAAGCTGCGAAATCTGTGGTTTCAATTGTTACGTGATTATTGTTCCTTTGAGGTCAACAGCTTTATATCACGATTAAGAAAAAAGTTCAGGACAATTCGGATTGCAACAATGGCGCCGAGTCTCTCAATCTCTTGCCAGGTCGGACTTAAGATCGTTGCTACAATATCCTTTCCGATGAATATTTCGAGTCCCAGGCTCAGATATTTACCCAGCATCAACCGTATTTGATCCAGAGATTTGTTGTGCACATCTTGTTTTTTGTAAAGTTCTGCCCGAAAGAATTGATAGAGGGATTTTATTATACCCCAATAAATAACTACATACCCGAATAGCCCAATGTAAAAGGTAAAACGCTCTATTATGGTGATGAACATACATCATTCCTTTATAAAAGTGGCGGGTATTTTATTGCGAATAAATTTGTGATAAACAAAAAAGGCTTAAGGTTAGTTACCTTAAGCCAAAGGACTCAAATTTATATAGATTTGTTATTTTAAAAGAAATGCCAGAGAAGGGAGTCGAACCCTTACCCCCTGTGACGGGGACCAGATTTTGAGTCTGGCGTGTCTGCCAATTCCACCACTCTGGCATAAATAGATTCAAACTTTTAAGATTAAACCAAATTCCCTAAAATAATGCAATGAGAAAGTACACGATAATGATTGTACATCGTTGATTCTGTATACCCAATATCTGTTTTTATGATGGCGTTTTTGGTGGTAATCCGGTTTTTGATATCGATGTCTTCATTTCGGTATCGGCCTGGATATTTTTCATGTGATAATAGTCCATAATGCCGAGATTTCCTTCGCGAAATGCCTGGGCGATGGCCTTGGGCACTTCAGACTCGGCTGCGAGTACTTTGGCCATATTTTCTTCTGCAAGCGCCTTCATCTCCTGTTCGCGCGCATTGGCCATGCCTTGCCGTTTCTCGGCCTCTGCCTGGGCAATCCGCTTGTCTGCCTCAGCCTGATCAGCTTGAAGTTTTGCACCAATATTACCGCCCACGTCGATACTAACGATGTTAATTGAAAGAATCTGAAAGGCCGTATCTCCGTCCAGCGCCTTCTCCATAACAAGGTTGGATATCGAATCGGGTTTTTCCAACACTTTTTTATACGTTTCAGATGAACCTATGACCGTAATAATGCCTTCGCCAACGCGTGCAATAATGGTTTCCTCTGTCGCCCCACCCACAAGCCTGTCGATCTTTGTCCGTATGGTTACGCGCGCCTTTGCCTTTAACTGAATACCGTCTTTTGTCACGGCGTCAAGTGCACCGGAACCCCTGGCAGGATCGGGACAATCAATTACCTTAGGATTAATGCTGGTCTTTACGGTATCAAACACATCCCTTCCGGAGAGGTCAATGGCGCAGGCGCGGTCAAAACTCAGTTCGATATTTGCCTTACTTGCTGCAATAAGGGAGCGAACGACATTGTTGACATTGCCACCCGCCAGTTGGTGCGCCTCCAGAGATGAGGAAGCAATATCTATTCCCGCCTTTTTTGCCATAATACGACATTCCACAATGGAGCGTGCATCGACATGCCGAAAACTCATACCGATCATTTGAAAGAAAGATACGGGGGCGTCTGATGCAACGGACTTGATGTAAAGCCATCCATACTTGAGAATAACGAATGCAAATACAAGGATACACAGAAAGAGTATAACGAATAAAAAAACTGAGACTTTTGTGGATATTGTAAGAAGTGGTAGATATTGCATATCCTCTCCTCCGTTAAATTAGGCTGCCTTCGGCAACGATTTTTCTTTTTTATGCACCGAAACATCATGCAGGGGGCAGGTTTCAAACCTGCCCCTGCGCTGGTTCAGGCTTGCAGCCTGAACCGAAATTTTTGGTTCAATCGGGGACGATTGAACCTGCAAAGGAAAATTTGTCAATCACAAACCATTATCCTCTTCTAATTTATTCTTCAATTCGTCAAGCTTATTAAGCGCCTCAAGGGGTGACATTCTGGACGTTTCGAGCTTCCTGATCTCTTCGATCACCATGTCTTGTTTTGACAAAAAGAGTTTTAACTGCGCAGGCTGTTTACTATTTTGGGCTGTTTTCAATGGTGCAAACTTTGGTTTGCCGTTTACATCGAGGGTTGCAGCCTCAAGATTGTTCAGGATAATACGCGCCCTCTGAATGACCTCCCTTGGTATTCCTGCAAGCCGTGCGACGTGGATCCCATAACTTTTATCCGTTCCGCCTTCTACAATTTTTCTTAAGAATATAATCTCATCTCCCCACTCTCTGACGGCGATGTTGAAATTCTTGATTCCCGGGAAAAGCAAGGCAAGTTCGGTGAGTTCGTGATAGTGGGTAGCAAAGAGCGTCCGGGCATGGATGTGCTGATAGATGTATTCTGTAATTGCCCAGGCGATACTGACGCCGTCGAAGGTGCTCGTACCGCGCCCCACCTCATCTAAGATTATTAAACTGCGTTCGGTGGCGTTATTCAGGATGTTTGCCGTCTCATTCATCTCCACCATAAAGGTGCTCTGTCCCCTCGAAAGTTCGTCTGAAGCGCCCACCCGCGTAAAAATTCTGTCTACCGTTCCAATGATTGCTTCTTTTGCCGGGATAAAACTTCCCATTTGCGCCAGGAGAATCAGGAGCGCTACCTGGCGGATATAGGTGCTTTTCCCTGCCATATTTGGCCCGGTAATTACCATGATGGTATCCTGAGTTCCATCCAGATTAATATCGTTGGGCACAAAGCTTTCGCCGGCAAGTCTCCGATCCAGCACGGGGTGACGTCCGTCGATTAGTTTTAATTCCAGTCCATCGGTAATTTCTGGCATAATATATCGGTTTTCTTCGGCAAGATTAGCCAGGGTAGACAGCACGTCAAGCAGTGCAATTGCCTCAGACGTCCTTTGCAGCCGCGGCGTAAATGTACTGACCTGTTCACGTATCTGGATAAACAAATCATACTCCAGATCCTTTGCACGCTCATCAGCCGTCAGCACTTTTGTTTCGTATTCCTTGAGGTCCGGCGTAATGAAGCGTTCTGCATTTTTGAGTGTCTGTTTCCGAATATAGGACTGCGGGATATTATCCTTGTTGGTATTAGTAACTTCAATATAATATCCAAATACCTTGTTGTAGCCCACCTTAAGGGAATTAATGCCCGTTCGTGCGATCTCTTCCGCCTGAAAATTGGCAATCCAGCTTTTCCCGTTTCTGCTGATGTACTTCAATTCATCAAGCGCCGCATCATAGCCCTCCCTGATAAGCCCGCCGTCTTTAATTGCAGGGGGAGGATCGGGCACGATGGCTGTACCAATTAAGGTGCGTACTTCCTCAAGAACATCCAGTTGTTGCTCTGTGGACACTAAAACTTCCGAGATAAAAAATCCCATTTTTTCTTTTAGTGCGGGTAATTTGGAAAGAGATTGTTTTAGACTGACAAGGTCGCGCCCATTGGCACGACCGCAGCTTACTTTCGTCGAAATTCGTTCAATATCGTAGATGTTGCCAAGAATATCGCGGAGTTCCCGCCTTAATGCCGAATTCTCAAACAATTCCTTCACACCGATCTGACGATATTTGATTTCGGCAGATACCCTCAAAGGGCTGATGACCCATTCCCTGAGCAGCCGGGCGCCCATCGGCGTCTTTGTCTGGTCAATCACGCCCAGCAAGGAGCCTTCACGATCACGTGTCCTCATCGTCTGCGTAATTTCCAGGCTCTGCTGTGTGGCCTTGTCCATGAGTACCCTGTTATCCGCCTGATATTTTTGAATTTTGCCAATGTGTTTCAGCGAGGTTTTTTGTGTCTCTTTTAAGTATTGGATCACGGCGCCTGCAGCCCCCAGAGCGGGTCCCATATCTTCACAGCCGAAACCTTCCAGGGAAGCAGTGCCAAAGTGTTCCGTCAGGATTCGATACGAGGTATCTTTCGAAAACTCCCAATCTGGGCGGGCGGTAATTATTCCATCACATTCTGCCCGTATTCTTTCCATAAAAGAGGCATTGTTCCTTACGGTTTCTTCAGATAATAACACTTCCGATGGATTCAGTCTCGCAAATTCGTCAAAGAGAATTTCTTTCTGAACGTCCTCCACATGGAATCGGCCTGTAGACAAATCTATCCAGGATAATCCCGTCATAGCATTTGTTTCCAATACCGCTATTAAATAATTATTGCTTTTATCTTCCAGGAGGGTATCTTCTGTAAGCGTGCCCGGCGTTATAATCCTGGTAACACCACGATCTACAACACCCACGGCCTCTTCAGGATTCTGCAATTGATCACAGATGGCTACCTTATGCCCGGCCTTGATTAATCTCCGGATGTAAGATTCCGCAGCATGATGAGGCACGCCTGCCATGGGGATAGCGCCTTCGCCTTTGGAACGTGAAGTGAGGGTAATTCCCAATACCTTCGAGGCGAGCTTGGCATCTTCAAAGAATAATTCGTAAAAATCGCCCATACGAAAAAAAAGCAGTGCGTCTTTGTGCTGCCTTTTTATTTCGTTGTACTGGCGCATCATCGGTGTTTCGGTAATCATGTTGCAACAATCCTAATTTAATCGTTCTTTTTCATAGAATCGAGGTAATGCCTCAGCAATTTTAATCCTGGATATCCTGAAGTCAGGGTTATCCTGAAAAAAATAAAGATGGGAAGCACATGAACAGTCAGAAGAACCAAAGCCATTCACAGGTATCATAGCATTTTTTATATGTCCAATTTTTTGACTTAGCATACACTCCATGTCCTTTTCACCGGCATAGGTATGAACAGAAGTTACCTGTCCGTAATGGAGCAGGTAGTCGATATGCCAATGCATTTTCTTGTCTCGCCTCAAATGCCTTTCAATTCTGTCTTCCAGGTTATTTTGAGCGCTTCCAACATAGACATAGAAACCTCCCGGAAAGCGAAAAGTACCCAGACGTCCAATTTTTATATTATACTTTTTTACGAGTTTGATGGTAAGACAATATATGCCTTTATTCAAAATAAACCCTATTTTAACACAATCTTCAAAAAATCCAAACGGGTTATCCCAAACACCGTCGTCAAGCGGCAATGAAACGCATCATGTGACGAGTGGCGAGTGACGGATGGCGTGTTACGGATAACGCGCCACCCGCCACTTAAATGTTTTTCAATAAGCAAGGAATAGTATAAAAAATTCGCTTATAAATGGGAAGTCTATATTTTTAATAACCATCTAACTAAAGTTTCCTTAAAAACCAATTACCCTTGACAACCCCCATGTCTTATGTTAATATTTTACGCATTATAAGTTATAATTTATTGTGAGATATTATGTTATGATTCCAGAACATTTAAAGTATGCACCCACCCACGAGTGGTTTCATGTTGAAAGCAAATCCATCACTGTCGGGCTGACAAAATATATTGTTGATGAACTCGATAAACTCTTGTTCCTGGACTTACCTAAAGTAGGGGATGAAATCCTTGCAGATATCTCCTTTGGAGAAGTTGAATCGTTAGAAAATCTGCTTGATATCATGTCGCCTATGGCAGGTGAAATTATTGCCGTAAACGAACGATTATTCGAAAACCTGGACATATTAAGCAACGACCCTTATGTACATGGTTGGCTGATCAAGTTCGTAACTAAAGAACAGCATCTCCTCAGTGAATTGTTGAGCGCCCAGGAATACGCCGCACACATTAACAAATTACACCCCGCTGCTCCCCTAAAACGAAGAAAGCGACGCGGCAAAGTCATAATAAAAGGAAAGCGTCGAAAGTAGTTTTTTCTATGAACCCTATAACCAAACGCAAGCTCGTTATTTTAACTGAGGGAAGACTTGATGTCTTTAGCGCAAAAACGGCTGTCAGCGTTATTCGGTATTGCAGGGAAGACGTCGTAGCAATCATAGACAGCGTCAACGCAGGAAAAGACCCCGAATCGATTATCGGTGTTGGCAGGGGAATTCCCATTGTTAGTACTGTTGCGGAAACTTTAAAGTTAAAACCCACGGCTCTCCTTATCGGCATTGCCCCTCCCGGAGGCATGCTTCCTGCCGAATGGCGTAAGCACATTGCCGATGCCTTAAAAAACAAACTCAGCATAATTAGTGGTCTCCATTATCATTTAAGCGACGACGCCGAATTTTTAAAACTGGCGCACGAGCATCAACTAGAAATACTGGATGTACGCAAGGTTCCCGATGATATTCCCTTAGGCACTGTAAAAGCAAAAGAGACGAAGACGTTACGCATCCTTACGGTAGGCTCGGATTGTAATATAGGCAAGATGGTGACTTCTATTGAAATTACAAATGCCGCCAAAAAACGGGGCATTAATGCCTGTTTTGTGGCAACTGGGCAGACGGGAATTATGATTGAGGGGAGTGGCATTGCTGTGGATCATGTCATTTCCGATTTCATTTCCGGGGCTGCTGAAAGACTCGTGCTCGAACGCGCTCAGTATCAACTTTTAAGTATCGAGGGACAGGGGACTATCGTGCATCCGGCATATTCCGGTGTTACCCTTGGACTGCTGCATGGTTCGGCTCCACAGGGCATCATCTTATGTCATCAGCCGACACGAAAGACACTTCGTCATTTTACCGACTTTCCCATTTTGTCCCTTCCTTACCTGATTGAACTTTACGAAAAGCTGGCGCAGCCGGTCCATCCCTGTAAGGTGCTTGGCATTTCGCTCAACTGCGTTGGTATGTCCGACAATGACGCATTACAAGAGATACAGAAGGTGGAAAAGGAAACGAAACTTCCTGTCACCGATCCCATAAAATTCGGTGTGGACAAATTTATAGACGTTATCCGTCCTCTCTTGCCATGAATCTCTCTTTTCAGCCTTTAGATTTGAAACTGAGGCACACCTTCCAGATTGCCAGGGAAATTCGTGATGTACAAAACAATATTATAGTTCTTTTAAAAGATGAAAATGGAATTACGGGATCGGGGGAGGCAGCGCCCACCAGCTTTTTTGGAGAAGATGTCAGGAGTGTTGCACATGCGCTTGCTCAGTCCGTAGAACTATTAAAAAATGCCGATCCCTTTCAAATAGAAGATATTACCAATTACCTCAAAAACAAATTTCCGAAGGATGCCACTGCGCGTGCGGCGATTGACATAGCCCTTTACGATATAATCGGTAAGAAACTCAAAATACCCCTTTACAAGTATTTGGGTTTAAATCGGGATGAAACGAAGGCAACGTCATTCACTATAGGAATTGATACCCTGGAAAAGATGTGCAAGAAGGTAGATGAAGTAAAAGATTTTCCCATACTGAAAATAAAGGTGGGTATTAAAAACGATATAGAAATACTGAAAGAACTACGCAAGATTACAAAGGCTGTTTTTCGTGTAGATGCTAATACAGGCTGGACGGTTGACGAGGCGATAAAGAAGATGAACACTATGGAAGAACTTGGAGTAGAACTCGTGGAACAACCATTTCCCGTCGGTAGTATCGAAGCGCTCAGGAAGATCAGACGTTATGTAAAAATTCCTATCTTTGCCGACGAAGATGTAAAAAGTTCAGGGGACATACCTGCCCTGTCAGATGCCGTGGATGGGATTAATATTAAACTGATGAAATGCGGTGGAATTCGCGAAGCCCTGCGGATGATTTCCACGGCTCGCGCCCACGGTCTCAAAATAATGATTGGATGTAATATCGAAAGTTCGGTGTCCATCACAGCGGCAGCACATTTAACGCCCCTGGTTGACTATGCCGACCTTGACGGACATCTGCTTGTTACAAACGACCCTTACATCGGTGTTACCGTTGATAGGGGGAGATTGACGTTGCATGATGGTGATGGTCTTGGGGTAAAGACACGCTGAATGTCCACACATAGGGAAAAAATCAGTGCAAAATGACTCAGAATAAACCACTAACACAAGAGATACTGACCTGCGCCAAAGGGATACACGATTATGTGATTCAGATGCGGAGGGATTTCCACAA
>JAHFOY010000129.1 GCA_023261485.1 Planctomycetota bacterium | reverse complement strand
AATCTTTGACGCCTCTTCCACAAAGCTTAAAGGATCTCTACCACGGACGTTCATAAGCACATATGCCCTCAGGAGTGCGTTTTCGCTGCTGATCATGGCAGGTCCCATTACGTAGTGGATATCAGCAACTTGCGTGATAGGAATAAGCGCACCTGTAGAACTGGAGACATAAATTCTTTTCAATGCGTCAAAGTTATCCCGCAGTTCCCGAATGTATCTGACCCGCACGGGGTATCGTTCACGACCTTCTATCGTAGTCGTGATATTTTCTCCTCCAATGGCTGTCTCAATGATGTCCTGTACATCCCGGATATTGATACCATAGCGTGCGATTTCCTCACGTTTAATCTTGTATTCCATATAGGGTTTTCCCGTAACCCGCTCTGCATAAAGGTCTGCCACCCCAGGGACATCGCGCAACGCCTTTTCTACGTCGATGGCCAACTGTTGTATGACGTTTAGGTCCGGCCCAAAGACCTTGACACCAACTGATGTACGGATACCGGTAGACAACATGTCAATCCTGTTCACAATCGGTTGTGTCCATATATTTGCCACGCCGGGTATTCTCGTTGCTTCGTCTATGTCCTTGATGATCTCCTGTTTTGTAATCCTTCGTTCATCAGGAAGAAACCAATGAAAAACAGGGTGGAGGAATGAGGGTACATAGTTCAAGAATTTGTATTCAATCTTCTTTTTACGCCATTCCTCTTTTGGTTTTAAGGCAACAACGGTCTCAAACATCTCGACAGGCGCTGGGTCTGTGGGGGTTTCGGCCCTGCCTATTTTCCCAACAACCATGTCTACTTCTGGAAAGGACTTAATAATTGTGTCTTGCTTTTTGCAGATTTCAATAGCCTCTGTTAATGAGATACTAGGCAACATCACAGGCATAAAGAGGATAGAGCCTTCATCCAGAGGGGGCATGAATTCTCTTCCCAGCCTCATAGCGGGAAAGACTGAAGAAACAACAATGGCGAGCGGAATGGCTAGAAATGTCTTTTTATGGTCCAGTACCCACCGAAGGACAGGCTGATACCCATTCAAGAGCATTCTTGAGGCATAATTCTCTTCCATGGGTTTTAGTTTGCCCTTTAGAAGAAAGGTACAAAGCACGGGTGTCAGGGTAATTGCCATGATGACCGACGACCCAATGGCAATGCTCTTTGTCCAGGCCAGTGGAGTAAAGAGCTTTCCTTCCTGCCCGGTAAGTCCAAATACCGGGAAGAACATAAAAATAGTCGTTAAGGCAGCAAAGAATATAGAACCACCAACTTCCCTGGAGGCGTCAAGGATGATCTGTGCCCTGCTTTTCTTGTCTTTTTGTTCCAGGAGGTTTCTATAGATATTTTCCGTCATGACGATGGCCATATCGCTTACTTCGCCAATGGCAATGGCGATACCCGTGAGGGACATGATGTTTGAGTCAATACCCATAAAATACATGCCCAGGAAGGATACAAGTATGGATACGGGAAATCCAAGACAACAGATAAAGATGCTCCGAACGTGCAACAGGAATATCACTACAACAATGGAGGTAACAATGATTTCTTCTATCAGCGCATCTTTAAGGGTATCAATAACACGGTGGATAAGTCCTTCCCTGTCATAAAAAGGCACAATCTTTACCCCCGGCGGCAACCCCGGTTCGATCTCTTTGATCTTCTTTTTTACTCTCTTTATTACCTCTAAGGGATTTTGGCCTTGACGCATGATAACGATGCCACCAGCTACCGGAGCGCCTTCCTTGTCCAGGGCCCCACGCCTGAAATCGCCACCCACCTGGACAGTCCCGATGTTTTTAACAAATATAGGTACGCCGTTATTACTACCCACGGTAATGTTTTCAATATCGGCAACGTTTTTGATGAATCCAAGGCCGCGGATGATGAACTCCATATTGTTGCTTTCCACTACCTTGGCGCCTACGTCTATATTGCTTTTGCCAACGGCATCGTACACCATCCCCACGGTCATGTTATATGCCAACAATTTGTTGGGGTCGACATCAACCTGATATTGTTTGACAAAACCGCCCACACCCGCTACTTCAGAGACACCCTCAACCGCATTGAGCTGATAGCGGATATACCAATCCTGGATGGAGCGCAATTGTCCCAGGTCGTATCCTTCACCTTCCACGGTATACCAAAATATTTGGCCAAGTCCTGTGGCATCGGGACCGAGCCTGGCAACGACATCTTTAGGAAGTAACGTCTGTACAAAGTTTAATCTCTCCAATACCCTGGAACGCGCCCAGTAAAAATCGGTCTTTTCCTTGAAGATGATAAATATCATGGAAAAGCCAAAGCCTGATTGTGAACGTATGACCTTCACACCTGGCACACCCAAGAGATTAACCGTGAGAGGATAGGTGACTTGATCTTCCACATTCTGAGGACTGCGTCCCGGCCAGTCGGTGAAGACGATGCACTGGTTTTCTCCAATATCCGGGATGACATCCATGTTGATATTCTTCAATCCGAAGACGCCGCCGAATATCACCATGAGGTAAAAGCAGATGACGAGGAATCGGTTCCTTAAGCAGAGTTCAATGAGTTTGTTGATCATATTTCACCGCAGAGAACGCAGAGTGCGCTGAGAATCGGGAAAATTATTAACGACTCTCTGAATACCATTTTTTAATATTTCTACATTGAAGTTAATTAATAACCCAACCTTACAATCAGATAGTTTCAAATAAGACATCAACTGTGCTTTGTGAATTGGTAGAAGCTTTTCAACCGACTTTATCTCTACAATAACTTCATTTTCTATCATTAAATCCAGACGATAACCGCATTCGAGTTTCACTTCCCGATAAACTACTGGGAGTGGTTTTTGTTGCTCCACTATCATACCTGCTTGCATAAGATCGTGTACCATACACGCCTCGTAAGCAGATTCAAGAAGTCCCGGTCCTAATGCGCGGTGAACATCAATAGCCACACCAATAATTGTTTCTGTTATCTTATTAAGTTTTTCCTCTTTATTCATCTCCGTGTTCTCTGCGACCTCTGCGGTAAATAATTATTTATTTTCTTCTTTAAATTCCATAGCACCGCCATACAAAGCGCTGGCACCGCCTGTAAGCTGGCTCTGAGAGTCGATAAGGAAGTTAGCTGATGTGACAACCTTATCTCCTTCCACCAGACCTTCTAAGACGGGATAATAATCACCTGCCTTTGGGCCCAGAGTTACTTCTTTTCCAACATATTGTCCGTTGCCTTTGTCTATATAAACAATCTTCCGGATGCCGGTGTCCAATACCGCCGTGGCAGGGATGGCGAGTACTTGCGTGGTTTTTTCAAGGTGCATTCCACATTTGGTGCAATCTGCAAGTTTATCAGAGGTCACCTCAGGATGCATGGGGCAGGCATAAACGGTGCGTATTTTAGGCTCCATTTTTTTTACCTTTACTCCCGATTCTTCCTTGACCTCCCATCGTCCCATTTGTCTTTTACATAATGGACATTCACCTGGTTTATCAGAAGTCCTGCAGGCCATAGGGCACATGTATACGAATTTTCGTTTCTTTCTACCAGTAGGTAGGGTTATCGTTATACTTTTTTTAAGTAACATACCGCACATAGGACAAGATTTAGGCGCTGTAGCGGGATCCCATTCCTGTGGACAAATACATGTCAACTTTTCACTCAAAACCGCACTAGGTATCTCCTTCTTCTCAAGCTTCATACCGCACACCGGGCAGTCGCCGTCTGTCTTTGAGGCATAGCATTCCATGGGACACTCATATACAGTCTCTGTTTTTACCGAAAGTTCTTTTTTTGTAATTTCAGGTTTTCCCTTTTCGGAGATTGTGTGTTTTTCCAATTTCATCCCGCATACAGGACAGTTTCCAGGTTCTTTGGAGGAATGACATTTCATGGGACATACATATTCAATTTCTCCTTGCGGTTGCATACTCAAATCACCGGTAGCAACCAACCCAGCTTGTGTAGGGGTTATCTTTTCAAAGGGTACATTATCCTCGGGGCAGACACCCGGTCTGCTGGATTTTATTTCTGGGTGATTGGGACAGGCATAATCCAGTCCACTTACATAGATTTCTCCCTGGTTATCAAGTCCTTCAATGGGTATTCGTATGCGCGCATTGACATACATGGAGGGTTTGAGTTTCAGTTGACTGTTGGGAATATCACAACGTATCTTTACCGAGCGTGTCTTATCGTCCAGGAATGGCTCTATAAAGGATATTCTTCCGATAAATGCCTCCCCAGGATATGTCGGGGTTGTAACTTCTACTTCGTGCCCAATCTTGATCCATGCCATTTCATATTCATAAATATTGGCCTTCATCCATACATTCGAAAGGTCAGCAACTGTGTATATCATCTCGCCCTGCATGACGTATTGTCCTTCCAATGCCTTTTTCTCTATGACAATACCGCTAATGGGGGCATATATAACTGTGTGTTGGTTTATCCTTTTGTTTTTTATAAGTTCTTCAATTTGTTTTTCCGTAACACCCCACCATAATAACCTCCTTTTCGATGCCTCAACGAGTGATTTAGAACCATTTATTACTTCATCTAAAGGGCTTTCCTTAACTTTTTCAAGGGTTTCCAGCGCTAACAGATATTCTTCCTGTGTGGAAACAAGATCTGGACTATATAGCCAGACCATGGATTCACCTTTTACAACCTGCGTTCCCGTGAAATCGATAAAGAGTTTGTCAATCCTGCCCGGGATCCATGCCGCTACGAAGGCCTTGAGCCTTTCGTCATATTCAATTAACCCTACCGTATAAATATCCTTGGTTAATGACCGGAAACCAACGATGTCCGTTTTAACCTGCGCCAGTTTGCGGGCTCGCTCACTGAGTTCTACGATGGCAACGGCACCTTCTTCTTTGCCTGCACCTTCATACACAGGAACCAGATCCATACCGCAAATGGGACATTTGCCAGGTTTATCCATCCTAACGGAGGGATGCATGCCGCAAGTCCAGTAAAGTATCTTCTTTTCTTTTACTTCTTCAGCACTTGCGGAAGGAATACAAACGGATACATCGAATGATGAAATAGTCAATGCATATATGTTGAAAAGAATACAAAAGATGAAAAGAATCACGTGTCTAAAGGACATACAGTACTCCTTTCGTAATCTTGATTTGAGGAATATCGGTTATTTTACTGGGTTAATTGTATACCCACGGCCCTTTCCAGGCTTGCCAGGTTTTGTTCAAAATCGGTCAGGGACCTGGAATAGAGCAGTCGTGAATTCAAAAGAATCCTTTGGCTATCAATCAAGGTAAGGAAATCCACCCTGTCTGATTCGTATCCGATGCGTGCAGCCTTTAAGGATTGCTCAGCTTGGGGAATTACGCCTGTTTTATAAAGATTTATCGTACTTTCAGATGATTGTATCTTGACCAAAAAATCTTTGATCTCAAATAATGTCTTGTTGTTGATAAAGCGATAATCTGATTTCGCGGCACTGAGGCCTTCTTTTGATTCCTTTACCTTTGACCTGTTTTTAGGCCAGAGCCAGGGGACATTTACTGTAAGCGATGATGCCCATGTATCGGATCGTTTATCTTCCTGCATATACTCCACCATCGGTTCGATGTCTGAAAAGTAATAATCCTTCTTCGAGAGTTTCAAGTTTGCCTCTTCCTTTTTCACGGCGTGGTCATACTTCATTAGTTCTGGCCGGTTTTTAACTGCAAGGTCTTCTAATTCTTCTATCGTCAGATTCAGTGTATGTTTTTCAAAGGGTCGAGGTTTTCCTAAAGAGGTATGCGTGGGCCTGTCTAATAAGATATTTAATCGGGCAATAATGGATTCCCTTTCCTTGTTCAAAACAATGAGATTATTAGCTAAGGTAGACAATTCAACCTGTGCTGCAAGCACATCCCTCTGGGTTGCCTTGCCTACGGAATATTTTGTTTCTGCGATCTTGGCAAATTTGCGCAGCAGATCCCTATTTTCGTCTGTGATACCAATAGCATTGTTAATGTAATAAAGTTCATAAAAAGCGGATTTTACGAGGGCGGTAATTTCCTGTATTTTAGCCTGAAGTTCTTTTTCTGCCATATTTGACTCTTCGACAGCCACCTCTCCCCTTAAACGCAGTTTACCAGGGAAAGGTATCTTCTGTGATACGCCGTAACGCTGCTGAAGCATTTCGGTTTGACCATTGATATTGACCGGATTATTGGACATATCATACGAACCGGCACGAATGGAAGGATCATCTAATGACTTAGCTTGTGAAATCTTTGCTTTTGCAGCATTAAGGCGTTTTTGAGATGCACTGATTTCAGGATTGTGTTCTATAGCTTCCTGTATCAGCCATTTTAATTCCAATGGAGCCCCGGCCTGATTCATTTCAATGATAACGTTTTTACTGTTCGTTTGTTTTTTTTGTGTGCTGTTATCTTTTTCTCCGGCTAAAATGATGGTGCTGGAGAATACTAATATTAGTGGGAATAGTAAAAATATCTTTATGAGTATTCTGTTCATGTCACGAATATGATTATCCGCACTTAGTCATGTGGCATGTCCTTGTCTTACACTCCAGAGTGTGTCCATGGTTAATGGACTTCGAAAACAAGGACAAATAAATTACCGCTGCAACAAAAAGCGACATAACGCATGAAA
The DNA here is from genome assembly GCA_023261485.1 of Planctomycetota bacterium. Classification (GTDB taxonomy): domain Bacteria; phylum Planctomycetota; class Brocadiia; order Brocadiales; family Brocadiaceae; genus Wunengus. The sequence goes on along the minus strand of JAHFOY010000129.1, from coordinate 1,325 downwards.
AATATACATATTTTTTGCAAAAATAGGGGGGTGCTGTCTGTATTTCGAGTAAACGTTTTATTCGGTCTTCTACAATGTTTTGGTCTTTGGAAAATGCGGCCGATGTACTCAGGTTATCTATCGAATTAGATTTGGATAACTTCACGAGCGCGCTTGCAAGTTCTAAGGGCTCTCTGGAAAAATTTATAGCACTATCATCCGCTGCCTTTTCAGATGCGGAGGAATATTGATTTATCAGGAGACGATTGATTGGAAGAAAATAATTGAGTGCATGCAATATTTGTATAACAAATAGCTTTAAGGGGTCTTTGTGCTTTATGTGATGTGTTTCGTGGAGGATTACGGATAAAAGTTCCTTTCTTGTTAAATATGAACAAATGCCTGAAGATAAGTATACTTTCGGCTTCCACAGACCTGATGTAAAAGCACAGCGTAAATTGTTATTATCCAAGAGTATGAGTTGTCCGGAAAGATGCATAGCAGGCAGAATTTTATTTAATTTAGGATGAGTATCAACAGATAGGGGGGTGAGGGGTCGGATAAATCGGTAATTCCAGGATAGCATAAAGATCGCTTTATGAATAGCCGTACAAATTCCAATAAAAAGTATCACAAGGCACCCCCAGGGAAGTATCGTAGAAATTGTCTGTAAAGTAAAAAAACACTTCGAACAAATACTTCCACAGCAGGTGACAGCTTCATAAGCGAACCTGGTATCAGATATATACCCTTTGATACCAAGTACTATCCCTGTAATTAATATTGATAGGATGGTAAAGTTTATCAATACAATCAGGGTAAAACATACTATTGCTTTTCTATGCTGGGTCGTTATCAAATTATTCATGCAATTATTTCCTGGACGTGCTTTTCCTTTTAGATTCAATCAATTTGGAAAAATATTCAATCTTGTCTGGATTCATTCGTGACATATAATCAACAAAATGCACCATTGCTGATTGGAAAGAAAACTCAGAAACTCCCTCTACCATTTTTTTTGATACGACTTCGAAAAATTCTTCCCTGGTATAGGCGGGTTTATAGAAAAAGGCCTTTCCAACCTTTCTTTTTTTCAGAAGTCCTTTCTTGACCATTCGGTTAGTAACGGTGATTACTGTGGAATATGAAGTGTCCCTGCCGGAAGGAAAAGCATCCAGAATATCCTTTATACAGGACTCGCCGCGATTCCACAGCGCCTCCATAATTTCCGTTTCCAGCGCTCCCAAGACCTGGTTTAGCCCTTCTTTAAAAGGATTGAAATGAAATTTTAATTGTTTGTTCATGTGGAGTTTTTTAAAATGAATATTTGTTTAATTCCTGAATTG
>JAHFOY010000128.1 GCA_023261485.1 Planctomycetota bacterium | reverse complement strand
GATGACAAGACACGACCTTGTCCATTTTTCCTGGGGAATGATCTTACACAGCTCCAATTCGATCTTATCGGGATCGTTAGATTTTGCCAGTTCTAAACGGTGAGAAACACGAAAAACGTGTGTATCCACGGCTATGGCCTGTTTCCCAAAGACATTTCCCAATAAGACGCTGGCCGTCTTCCTGCCCACGCCTGGCAAGGTCACGAGGTCTTCCATAGTATCAGGCACCTTCCCATCGAATCTTTCAACTAACTCCTTACAACAGGCGATAACATTCTTCGCCTTATTTTTATAAAAACCCGTAGAACGGATTTCTTGCTCAAAGACTGCTTGTTTTGTATCGGCATAATCCTTTGCCGTCTTGTATTTTTTGAATAGTGTTTCTGTTACCTTATTGACCCGTTCGTCCGTACACTGTGCGGCCAGGATGGTAGCGACAAGCAATTCAAGTGGGTTCTTATAACGCAGGATAAGCCCAGCATCAGGATATGCCTTTTCAAGGAGGGACAGTATCTTTTCTACACGAACTTCTGTCATTATGTAATAAAGATTTTATTATAATTTTAAAGAAACGGATAAGAAGGTTGGCATTTTAAGTTTTCCATGAGTGTATCGAATTACAATGCTAACAAATTATTGGGCAAAAATACTCTCAATGATTAGTGAAAAACATCATTAAAAAACTTATTTTTATCAAGTTTAGATTGCCATATTCTATGTCGTTTTACAGATTCTATTCTTTTTTTTGCTGGTAAAGAAAGAAATCGGTTTGTTTCTACAGGTCCCAAATTTTCCATTAAAATATGAATAATTTGTTTAAGCAGTGTTTCTTCACTTATGAATTGTCCTTGCTTCATCTTAAATCTTCCTTAAAACAAAAATCAACTGGACTTACCACAGATATTTTAACATTTGATTTATTACATTTTCTCAACAATTTATCATCACAAGTGATAAAAAGATCTGATGTTGCTTCTGCAAATGCTACATGGGCAGCATCTGCAATACCAAATTTGAGGTTGTATAACTGTTCAGCTCTTTTTTTTATCAAAATTAAGGGAACACCCAAATATCAATACTTAATTTTTAAAAAGAGAGGACTAGGGGCACATCTTAATTATTAAAGCTGAATATTTAATAATTAAGATGTTACCCTGCGGAGCACCAAATCTGTTCGTGGTCAGGTGCAATGAATAGTTAGACTTAATTAAAGTTAATTTTGCTTTTTATGTTTTTCATTTTGTAAGTAGTTTTACTTTTCGTTTACCAAATTTTTGAATTTTGTTTTAAATAGCGCTACTTGTTTTGGTTCCAATTTTCCAAGTTCAGCAATTATGTCATCTCTTTTTACTGTAACAATTCTGTCAACTTTTATCATTGAATCTGCTTTTAGTTTATTTTCCTTTCCTGGTCTTATCAGAATCTCGTTTTCGGATAAATCTTTTGGAACTATTGAACTTATTGCAGAAACAACTATACCCTTATATTTATCTTTAGTTTCGCAAATTACAACTGCTGGTCTTACCTTAACAGAAGTTAATTCAGCAAATGGAAAAGGAATTAACACAATATCTCTTGTTTTCATCTTTTCACCAAATATTCTTGATAAAGATCTTCTCCTTCATTTTCCCAAAATGATAAAGCCTTTGTTTGCGCCGAAAAACTCCTGATTTCTTCATCAGTATCAATTTCCTCTATGAAAGTAATAACTACTTTATACTTTTTCTTCTTTGGGAAATTTTCCAAAGCAATAAAATTTTCTCCATCAAATATTCCTTTAATCGCTCTCATTTTTATTCCCTCCATTCTTATTTATTAAACGCATATAATTTTTTCGGCTAATTACCATATAAAGTAATCACGGAGACTAACATAGATTGTACCGCCTAATTGCGGTAATATATTACAGACATTATTGGCTTTCGCTTTGTAAATATATATAACGCAAGTTGTTGTGTCAATTATATTTTATTATTGAAACGCAAAATACTGAAAGTGAGTTACCCTGTAAAATTACTTGACCAGGTACGTGGTGTTATTTGAAAAAGGCATTATTCGATTCGCACTGAACAGGCTTATGTGGACTGGATTAAAAGATACACTTTCCGTATCATTACTTCTTCATAGTGGAAACAGTAGTCAAATCTTTATTATTAATAAAAATTACATCCGTTCAGGAGCATGCATACCAAGGATATGAAGTCCGTTCTTTATGGCCTGACGAGTCGCATCTACCAATAATATCCTTGCCTTGGTGAGTTCCTCGTCATCTGACAAGACACGATGGGCATTGTAAAATCTGTTTAAATTACCGCACACGTCAATAAGATAATTGCTAATTAAAGAGGGTTCATAAAGCTCCGCCGCCTTTAATATAATCGAAGGGAAACGCCATAAATTCTTGATCAGGATGATGGTCTCATCTTCCTTTAATAATTCAAAATGTATGTTCGTAGTTACAGCCCTCCCGTATTTTCTCAGGATACTGCAGAGTCGCGCATGGGTATACTGAATATAGGGGCCAGTTTCCCCTTCGAAATTCAGCGCCTCATCCCAATCAAAGATCACGTCTTTATTACGCTTGGCGCTCAAATCGGCGAAGATGACAGCTCCAATACCCACGTCTTGAGCAACGGTTTCTTTATTTTCTAAAGAAGGATTTTTTTCTTCTATAATTTTTCTGATGCGTTCAACGGCCTCAATCAACAGCTCTTCCAGTAAAACGACCTTCCCTTTTCGGGTGGACATCTTGCCGTCCTTAAATTTCATAAGACCAAAATCCACATGCACGCAATGGTTTGCCCAGTCGTATCCCATTAACTCCAAAACCTTGAAAACCTGCTTAAAATGGAGCTTTTGCTCTGAACCGACTACGTAAATCATTTTAGCAAAATTATGCGTCTTTTTCCTGTATTCTGCGGCTGCAATATCACGGGTGGCGTAAAGGGTGGCATCGTCTTTTTTGCGTAAAAGGCATGGAGGCATGCTGTAAGGCTCCAAGTCAACAATCAACGCCTGCTCGCTGATCCTGGTTAGCCCTTTCTCCTTAATTCTCGTTACCGTGTCCTCAACCATTGTATTGTAAAAACTCTCGCCGACAAAGGCGTCGAAGTGTATCCCAAGCATATCGTAAATTTTCTGGAACTCTTTTAGGCTGACGTTCTTGAAGTGCTGCCACAGCGCCTTTGCCTCAGAATCACCTGCTTCAAGTTTCTTGAACCATTCCCTGGCCTCGTCTTCCAGCGCAGTATCCTTTTCAGCCTCCTGATGGAATTTTACGTAGAGATTATTCAGGTCTGTAACGGTATAAGATTTATGGGTGTCTTCATTTCCCCACTTTTTATATGCGACAATCAATTGCCCGAATTGAGTCCCCCAATCGCCAAGGTGATTTATACCAACACACCTGTATCCAAGTGCTTTGTAGATATTGTAGATTGAACTTCCGATGAGTGCGGAACGGAGGTGGTGAACGGCAAGGTGTTTGGCAATGTTTGGGGAGGAATAATCAACAACAACCGTTCTGCCGCTGCCTATATTTCCACTACCATAACAATCCTGCTCTTCACAAACTTTTTTCAATACCATCTCAGAAAATGTTGCTTTGTTTACAAAGAAGTTCAGATAGGGACCGATGGCCTTTATCTCTACCATTGGGCTGATAATAGGTAAGGTTTTAGCTAGTTCTGCGGCAATAATGTTTGGGGCTTTTTTAAGTGTTTTTGAGAGGCTGTAGCAGGGAAATGCGTAATCACCCATCTTTAAATCAGGTGGTATTTCAATAAGTTTTTCTAACTCATCTTCCTGAAGGTTTGTTTTTTCTTTTAATAAGGATACGATAGTTTTTATGAAGTAGTCCATATTTTGGCTTTTCCTGGCTGGTTCACTCTTGCAGATTGAACCTTCTGTTTTGAACCGGGTACTGGGTTTTGCATTGGCGTCATGACATGCCAAATGTTTAGGTTCAATCGAGAACGATTGAACCAGCAAGTGGATGATTGTACCAGCAAGAGAATCACAAATCCTGGCTGTTACATCAATCCCATCTTCTTTTTTACTTCGGACATGGTACTTTCTGCTATATCCTTACATTTCTTTGCACCTGTATGCAAGATATCTAACAAAGCATCTGGGTTCTTAATCAATTGCTCGTATCTGTAACGAATGGGGGTTAGCGCCTCAACGATATTTTCCGACAGAATCTTTTTGCATTCAATACAGCCAATCTCGGCGGAACGGCACACCACATTGATGCGGTCAATCTGTTCTTTTTTAGAAAAATACTTATGCAGGGTGTAGAGGTTGCAAATATCTGGATTGCCAGCGTCTGTGCGCCTTTTCCTGTTCTCATCGGTTACGGCCGTCGACAGTTTCTTCCATATCGATTCAGGAGATTCTACCAGCGATATATAATTTCCCAGGCTCTTGCTCATCTTGGTTTTGCCATCGAGTCCCATAATCCTTGGAGCTTCAGAGAGTATCTCCATAGGATCGGGGAATGTCTCACCGTAGCGCATGTTGAATTTTCTGGCAATCTCCCTGCATAGTTCAATATGCTGTACCTGGTCTTCGCCCACGGGCACGGCTTCTCCTTTGTATAGCAGGATGTCTGCAGCCTGCAGGACAGGATAGGTGAATAACCCTGCATTGATGTTTTCCCTGTGCTGTTTCGACTTGTCTTTAAACTGGGTCATACGCTCCAAATGTCCCATAGGGGTTACTGTATTTAAAATCCATGCGAGTTCAGTGTGTTCAGGCACGTGTGATTGGACAAAGATGATGCAGCGGTTTGGGTCAAGACCGGCGGCTATGTTGACGGCTGCCGCATTGAGGATACGCTTTTGCATATCTTCCGGCTTGTATTCAATGGTGATTGCATGGTAATCGACGATACAGAAGATGCAGTCATACTGGTCAATCATCCGCACCCAGTTCCTGATGGCTCCCAGGTAATTGCCGATATGCACGTCCCCGCTGGGTTGAATGCCGCTAAAAAGCCGCTTTTTCATAAAAATTATCCTTATTTTTTATAAGATATTCGGTAGTATCTTTTTGATTCCCTACGCGGGTTCAAATTTGCAATTTGAACCCCACTCTTTATATTGTTAACCTCGTTCGCGATGGTATAAGGCTTATTATTTGAATAAACTCATGGGTTCAGGTTGCAAACCTGAACCCGCCGGAGCGATATTTAAAAAACATTTTTCTTTATTACATTTGTCTATTTCGCACAGTAAATCTGTGTAATCTGTGGTTACATTTACAAAACCTTTGGCAGTATCTTTTTGATTCTTTTGGCTGCCTCCCTGGTATTTTTGATACTGGGAACCAGGGCAAATCGTACGTAACCTTCTCCGGGATTTAATCCGCTTTCTGTCTTGTCGCTGATCCACGCTCCTGGTGTCGTTACAATGGCGATATCAGGTGAAAGGAGTTTTTGTGCAAAACCGACAGAGGTCATTCCCTGCGGCACCTTTTGCCATAAATAAATCGTGGCATCCGGGGTGCAGTCAGGAAGCTTGATACGCCTGAATGCATCTACCAATAAATCCCTCTTGGTTTTGTATTCGACCCTCATTTTTTCGACATGGGTTTCATCGCTAAGGGCGGCAATGGCTCCATCCTGGATAAAGGTCGCCGTTCCCGAATCAACGTTTGTCTTTACCTTTTTAAATATGTCTACAATCTGCTTATCGCCTGCTACCCAGCCCGCCCGATAGCACGTCATGGCGCTTCTTTTAGAGAAGGAATTAAAAACAATAACCCCTTCTTTTGTGACCTCCAGGATGCTGTGGGGTGGTTCATTAAAGTAAATCTCACTATATGCCTCATCGGAGGCGATGATGATATTATATTTTTTACCAAATTCAACAATTTCTTTTAGGTATGACAAAGGTGCGGTGGCCCCTGAGGGGCTATTAGGATAATTAATCCACATGATCTTTGCCTTCCTGCAGACCTCTTCAGGGATGGATTTCAAGTCTATCAGGAATTTGTTTTCGGCAAGAATTGGCACGTAGTAAGGAATTCCTTCGGCAAACAATGTCCCCCGCGTATACGGCGGATATCCAGGCGAAGGGATAATCACATAATCACCCGGATTGACAATTCCCTCCGGAAAGTTGAATACGGCCTCTTTTGAACCGATTGTAGACGAAATCTCTGTAGCTGGGTCAAGCTGTACGCCAAATCTTCTTTGTATCCACTGTCCAATGGCCTGCCGGAATTCAGGTGCGCCAATGTAACTGGGATAACCCGAAGATTTCCGCAACGTTATTCCCTTTTGCGTTGCCTTACGAACAATTTCCGGCGTTGGTACGGTTGGGTCGCCTACGCCAAAATCAATCGGGGTGATACCCATTGATTTTAATTTTTCTACTTCTTTATCAACTTCTGCAAAGGCATAAGCACCAATAGACTGCAATCTCTTCGATGCCGTGATTTCCATAAAATTTATTTCCTTTCTTAAACTTTTTATTCTCTCTGTGTTCTTTATGGTTTGCGTTAAATACTCTATTTTTTTGATGGGTCGGTAATTGCAGGTTTAACAGGACTTCTTTTTGCGGTCATTTCCTTGATTTCTATCTCGAGGACATTTGTCTTATTCAACATTGCATCTGTAAAAGGAGCTTTGGGATTTTGAGGCGCATACTTGTCGGCAAGTTTCTGTAAGGCTTCGTTTTTCGCTTGTGGATCAGTAAGTATTTTTATACTGCCAAACAGAATTACAGACCTGTATGCAACGGAAGAAGCACAGGTAGGCTGTTTGACAAGCACATTGGTGACTTCCTCTATTTCGAAACAGACATTTTGATTGCCCCGGATATTTTCAATCTTTCTGCCTTCATTTGCGCAGTGGAGGAAGATTTTGGAGGTTTCTTTATCATAGGTAAAATTCATGGGTGTGATGTATGGAATCCCATTGGCACACGTCCCCAACCTTCCTACCATGCTATTGGAAAGAATATCGTTAATCTCATTCTTATCGGTTATTTCTTTGTCTTTTCTTCGCACGGATTATATTTTTCTTCCAACTGCTTCGGCTACGGGTCTGAGTTCCTGCATCAGTTCTTCAAAGGCTTCAAGATTAATTGTTTGTGGTCCATCCACGAATGATTTTTCAGGATCCGGGTGGGTTTCAATTAAAAGACCGTCGGCGCCAACTGCTACAGAGCCTTTGGACATCGGGTTAACAAGGCTTCTCTTTCCAGTTCCGTGACTGGGGTCTACGATAACAGGCAGATGCGTCATCTCCTTGAGCTGTGGTACAATGCTCAATGACAACGTAAAACGAGTATGAGTCTCAAAGGTTCGAATGCCCCTTTCGCACAGAATAACATTGGGATTGTTTTGCGCCAGGATGTATTCTGCCGCCAGGAGAAACTCTTCGATAGTTGCGGACATGCCTCGTTTTAAAATCACCGGTTTTCCCGCCTCACCCACTGCGCGCAAGAGCAGGAAATTTTGCATATTGCGGGTTCCGACTTGTAATATATCGCTGTATTTGCTTACTAATTTTACATGCTCAGGGGTAAGCACCTCTGTGACGATAGGCAGACCGGACGCCTCACGGGCGCGCGCCAGGTGTACGAGACCCTCTTCCTGTAAACCCTGAAAGGTGTAAGGATTGCTGCGGGGTTTGAATGCTCCGCCTCGCAATGCAGTTGCACCCGCATCTCTGACTCTTTTCGCAATTTCAACAATTTGTTCTTTGCTCTCTATGGCGCATGGGCCTGCAATAACGGCGATGTGATCCCCGCCGATATTTTTCCCATTACTGAGGTGAATGATAGTTTTAAAATCCTTCCCTTCCTTGCTGGCTAATTTATAGGGAGCAAGAATTGGGACGGTCTTTTCTACACCGGGCAGCACATCCCAAAAATCAGCGGGTAATATCCGTTCGTCGCCAATAATCGCAATCACATTCCGGTTGGTTCCTTGTAATAAAACCCCTTTTAAG
>JAHFOY010000127.1:5589-8048 GCA_023261485.1 Planctomycetota bacterium | reverse complement strand
TAAAAACCCCGTTTTTTTGCAATTTCCACAAAGAATGAGTTTATTTCGGGCAGCCCCTCCTCTACCAAAACATGGCGTTTGTACGCAATTGCAAATAAGGGTTCGATGCCGCTGGAACAACCTGCGATGATACTGATTGTGCCCGTTGGAGCGATAGTTGTCCGTGTTGCATTTCTATATTCCGGCCCATTCCTTTGAGCATAAATGCTTTTCTGGTAATTCGGAAAGACGCCGCGTTTGGCGGCAAGTCTGACGGATGCTTCATTTACTTTTTGGGAAAAGAAAGATACAAGTTTGTCGGTAAAATGGATAGCTTCCCCGGAATTGTATGAAATACCAAATTTTATTAATAAATCAGCAAGCCCCATGACACCTAAGCCTATCTTCCGATTCCCCTTTGTCAGATGCTCGATCTGGGGTAACGGATATTTATTCACGTCGATAACATTGTCCAGGAAGTGTACGGCAAGTTGTATTACGGTTTCAAGGCGATTCCAATCAATTTCATATTTTTCATGAGCCGGCTTAACCATTCTGGAGAGGTTGACGGACCCCAGAACACACGCTTCATAAGGCAATAGGGGTTGCTCTCCGCACGGATTGGTTCCTTCTATTTCTCCAAGAATCGGAGTGGGATTTGCCGTGTTAATGGTGTCCAGGAATAAGATGCCCGGCTCGCCATTCTCCCAGGCGGAATGAATAATCTGATCAAAAAGCTGTTTTGCATTAACGGTTTTTACAGCCGCTCTTGTTCGTGGACTAATCAGTGGAAAATCCTGATTCATCTCAACAGCTTCCATAAAGGCATTGGTAATCCCAATGGATATATTAAAATTTGTCAATACACCTTCGAGTTGTTTGGCATGGATAAAATCGAGGATATCGGGATGATCTACGCGTAGCACGGCCATGTTTGCGCCGCGCCTGAATCCTCCCTGGTTGATGGCCTCTGTGGCCTCATTGAAGACCTTTATAAAAGATATGGGGCCGCTGGCAAAACCGCCGGATGTGCTTACGCAGTCATTTTTAGGTCTTATTCGGGAGAAGGAGAAACCCGTGCCTCCACCGCTTTTGTGGATTATCGCCGCCTGCTTCACCGTCTCAAAAATATTCTCAATAGAATCTTCGATAGGCAGCACGAAACATCCGAATAATTGTTGAAGGTCTCTGCCCGCATTCATCAAAGTGGGGGAGTTTGGCATAAAAAGAAGGTTCGTGAAAAGGTCGTAAAATTGTTCTTCGAGGGATGCGATATCCGTCTTTTTATCGTACATTAAATCTGCCGATGCGACGTTTTTGGCTATTCTCCGGAACATATCTTCAGGCGTTTCTGCAGGATTGCCTGAAGCATCTTTCTTTAAATATCTTTTTTCAAGTACCAGTCTGGCGTTTGGTGTTAAAGAAATGGTTTTGTCGCCCATAATTTTTTTCAAAAGATAATTGTTTTCTAGATAATCATCATGCAGTCGCCGTAACTGAAAAACCGATAGCCTTCTTTTTTAGCTGCTTCGTAAGCATTCAGGATGTTTTCTCTTCCGGCAAAGGCGGAGACCAGCACTAATAAAGTGGTTTTGGGAAGATGGAAATTAGTAAGCAAAATATCAACATACTTAAAATTATAAGGATGGTATATAAATAAGCTTGTCCAGCCAGAGAGCTGCGATGCGTTGCCATTTCCGGCAATCGTTTCAAGGACGCGGCAGGAAGTGCTTCCCGTTGCGATTACACGGCGATTCTGTCCTTTTGTCGTCTTTATTTTTTGGATAAATTCTGGAGAACATTCGTAATATTCTTTGTGCATGAGGTGATCCCGGACGTCCTCTGTTTTGATGGGCAAAAACGTACCCAAACCTACATGTAACGTAACGAACCCTATTTCTATCCCATGTTTCTGTGCCTTAGCGAGTGTATCCTTAGTGAAGTGCAAGCCTGCCGTAGGGGCAGCGATTGCTCCTTCTTTTTGGGCAAATACTGTCTGATACCTTTCCCTGTCAAAAGAAAACAAGGTGTTTTGATTTTTGCTGCGTTTTATATAGGGAGGCAGAGGCATTCCCCCAGTTCGATTAAGGAGTTCTCTGACGTTATTATTATTGTTAAATTCAATAAGCCATGTGCCTTCTTCGGTCCTATCAAGCAGCCTTGCGGAGATACTGTTGTTGTCTACAAAAATTTCTTCACCAGTTTTCAGTTTTGCATTTGACTTTATTAATGCCTTCCAGCGATTTCCTGCTATTTCTTCAATGAATAATAATTCAATTGAAGCGCCGCTAATCCTGTTTCCAGCAATACTGGCGGGAAGTACCTTCGTATCATTCAGGACCAAAAAATCCCCCGGAGAGAAATAATCTGTAATTTCACAAAATTTCCGGTGCTCTATCTTACCCGTATTCCGGTAGAGCACCAACAGCCTGGAATCATCGCGATTTTCAAGAGGTTGTAGGGCAATAAACCCTTTTGGA
>JAHFOY010000127.1:0-5579 GCA_023261485.1 Planctomycetota bacterium | reverse complement strand
TAAATTTCCACAAAATTCGTTCTGGTTGTGAAGTATTTATCTATTTAGAAATAGGATACATCTGAAAAAATAATATCAGATTTATACAATTTGTGAATTTAAAAATAATTTTTAAATATTTTTTGAAAAATATTATAACGAAAAAAATACAATATATTGTATTAACAAAAATAAGCGGTACAACGATTATGATAGCAAACAAATCCAAATAATTTGTATTTAAATAACAATAAAAATATTTCTTGACAATTTAATAAAAAAGTATATTGTCATAGCCGTATGTGGTAAAAAGTGTGGACAAGTGGGGAGAAATGACAATGTTCACTGGTGAGTACCATCACACGATCGATGACAAAAATAGACTGGCCATACCAGTGCCTCTTCGCGATAGTATTGATGTGAAGATGGAAGGAAAAGGATTCTACATAACCCGAGGTCTCGACGAATGCCTATTCATGTATCCACCCAAGGAATGGCAAAATGTCGTTTCGAGAATAGAACAAATCTCTTTTACGAATAAAAAGGCGCGTCAATTCCAGCGCCTTTTTTTTTCTAAGGCACAAAAAATTCCAGATTGTGACCAACAAGGACGTATTTTGATTCCACAATATTTAAAAGAACTCGCTAAGATTCAAAAGAATGTTGTAATTGTCGGAGTTAGTAGTCGTATTGAAATCTGGGATGAGAAAAATTGGCAGAATTACGAGTCAGAACATGAAAAGGGATTTGAGGAGATAGCAGAAGATTTATTTTCAATCGGGTAATTCTCTCACTGAAATTTAGATAAAAGAATCTACATTATGTTAAATAGAATGATAAAAAAAAATGGATGACATAACGGATACGCCTCTTCACAATCCGGTAATGGTTGAGGAGGTGATAGATTACTTGCATCCGCAGCCAGGGCAAATAGTCTTGGATTGTACTGTAGGAGGCGGTGGGCATGCGATAAAAATACTGGACAAAATTAAACCCGAAGGGCTTTTAATTGGTATAGATAAGGACATGGAAATTTTACAGACTACTAAGCAATATCTATCAAAAACAGCAGGTAAATTTAAGCTTTTTCATGCAGATTATTCTGATATCGACGAAGTATTGCGTCAGGCTGACATAGATAAAGTTAACGGTGTCTTACTTGATTTAGGAGTATCCTCTATGCAGTTTGATCAGGCAGATCGTGGTTTCAGCTTCGCAAAAGAAGCCCCACTGGATATGAGGATGGATCGTTCGCGCGGCATTACTGCACAAAATTTAATCCGGCGGCTTTCCGAGTCAGAGTTGGGAGAATTACTCTGGAAATACGGAGAAGAGCGGTGGTCAAGAAGAATTGCAATGGCCATACTAAAAGAAGAAAAGGGGGTAGGTATTACCTCAACAAGACAGTTGGCCGCCATCGTCGAACGAGTTGTACCAAGAGGCAAAAGCAAGATACATCCCGCAACAAGAGTGTTTCAGGCGCTGAGGATTGCAGTAAACAAAGAACTGGAAAATCTGGAAATCTTTTTGGATAAAATCCATAACTATATGGCAGTGGGTGCACGCATTGTGGTTATAAGTTTTCATTCTCTTGAGGACAGGATTGTAAAAAATAAATTTATTGAAAAGGCAAAACAAAACATATTCAGGGTACTTACGAAAAAGCCTGTTATTCCCCGTGAGGCTGAAATAATGGAAAATATAAGAAGCAGGAGCGCAAAACTAAGGGCAGCGGAAAGGATTTGAAATGGGTATATCAAGAATATTGTTAGTGTTTACTATTGCTATCGTTATGGCAATGTTTCTGGTGTGGGAACGAAATAAGATTATAGAATTAGGATACCAGGTAGCCAGGCTCCAGAAAAATTGCACTGAATTGTCGGAAAAAAACAGAAAATTGAACTACCATGTTAGTCGGCTTAAATCACCTCAAATGATTGTCTATAAAATACAATCACTAAAAATGCCCCTTGTTCCACAAGATGCAACATCAGGAATTATCATGATGGGACAGGCTAAGTTTCAGGAGAATGTGGCTAAATCTCTAAAAACGAGCTCGAATAAAGAGCTATACACCCAAAAAGATCAAATTTTAAATTGCTGTTCATTACACAATTAAAACTTAAATTAATATATTGTTAAGAGTAGTTTCTGTTGTGCCCTCCTCCCGAACGCTTTCGGGGTAATGTTGTTTTATCTCGAAAGCGTTCGTAAAATTAGATTGTATGCGTCTGTTTTAATCCGGCGTAATTTTAGGGAATTGCAAGCGTGCTACCTTTAAAAAAACATAAATTTTTGGCGAATATTGCGGGTGTGTTTCTCATTATGGCTTTTATTACGCTTGCTGTTCATCTGGGGCGTATTCAGCTAGTTGATCATGAGAAATATATTAAACTGGCAAAAGCGCAGCAATGCAAAAAGATCGAATTGCCCGCCAGAAGAGGTTCGATCCAGGATCGAAATGGAATTAAACTTGCCGAATCTTTACAGGTAGGATCTGTTTATGTGGATCCTGCAGAAGTTGAAGACATCTCTACAGTTGCATATCAGTTAAGCAAACTCTTAAAACTTAATTCATCAAAATTAATAAAACAACTTAATAGAGACAGGCGATTCGTTTGGATTAAACGGATGGTTAGTGATGTAGAACTTAACGCTGTCGCGAAATTGTCTCTGAAAGGTGTTTATATTAAACATGAGTATCACCGATTCTATCCCAATCAGCAGTTAGCCAGCCATATTCTCGGGTTTACCGATGTTGACGAGAAGGGACTCGAAGGTGTCGAACTGTCATTTGACAGCGTATTATCCGGAAAACCCGGCTACAAATTGATTAACAGGGATGCGCTTCAACGTCAAATTATCACACTTGATGCAGAGGAACAACTGCCGAAGCACGGAGATCATGTTGTGCTGACGATTGACGCCAACATTCAGCGTTTTGCCGAAGAAGAATTGGAAATCGCTTATAAAAAATGGGCGCCAACCTCTGCAACAGCCGTTGTAATGGATCCAATGACAGGCGAAGTGCTGGCAATGTGCAATTACCCTACGTATGATCCCAATCATTTTAAGAAGTATCCTGCTGGCAGCAGAAGAAATCTGGCTATTACTGATTGTTATGAGCCGGGGTCGGTAATGAAGCCCATTGTAATATCGGGTATATTTGAACAGGGTCTGGTGAAACCCGACGACGTTCTCTTTTGCAATAATGGAGTTTGTGAAATCGAAGGCAGGATTCTGCATGATACCCATGGAGGGCATGGTAATCTTACGGTTTCTGAAATTGTAGCTTACTCCAGTAACATAGGGATGGCTAAGTTGGGTTTGCTAATGGGAAATGAAAAGATGTATGAATATCTCAAACAATTCAATTTTGGAGAAAAAACGGGGATTGAATTGCCGGGAGAAATCGGAGGTATCTTTCGTCCTTTAAAACAGTGGTCAAAAAAATATTCTCTCATCTCTATTTCAATAGGACATGAGATAGCTGTTACTCCTCTTCAGTTTGTTGCAGCTTTTTGCAGCATACCAAACGGAGGGCTATTGCTCGAACCAACGATAATAAAATCAACGATGAATAATGACGGCAAAACAAAAGAAGAATTTCAAAGTCTGCAACCAGTGCGACGCGTAATAAATGCAAACGTTGCACGCAATATAATGAACCCTATATTGATGAAAGTCGTTACGGAAGGCACGGGGAAGAATGCAAACCTGCTGGAATACGATGTTGCCGGAAAGACGGGCACATCACAAAAAGCCGGTAGTGATGGAGGCCGGTATTCTCATGAAAAATATGTCGGCTCTTTTATTGCCTATGCACCGGCAGAGCATCCCCGCATTTGTGTGTTAGTTATGATTAATGAGCCACAAAATGGCGCATACTACGGCGGTACTATTGCAGCTCCCGTTGTAGGAGAAATTATTAAACGTTCGCTCCTTTATCTTGGTGTAGAACCTTCAAAATTTCAAATAGCAATGCAATAACGTAATCTATTATATACTTTGAAAGGAGGTGATGAGCGATTTTAATGGCTTGAAAATGCATGAAATTATGTGATAAAGTATTTTATGTGATGATCTATTAATGGGATAGGGGGGATAAAAATGACAAATAAAGAAATTGAAAAACAGAATTTCATTTTATGGTACAGTCTGTATGCCACTGAAAAAGAGTTGGAAATGGCCCGAACCAATAACACAGAAACGTTAAATAGACTTTTAAAAGAATATGCTGAAGAAATTGATAAGATTGACAAATCAAGGCGTTTTTATGAGCGCATTACTCGTCCGGCAAGCGGACTAACACAGGGTTTTGATGCGGCATTGGAAATAAATTATTCTTCATATGAGAGAAATAATACCGTCCTGGAGAATGTATACTAATAGGCATGAAATTAAGTGAACTATGTTCTTGTTTAAAAGAACACCGATCTTATGACTTTGTGGAAAAGGAAGTTTATGGGATAACACATAACTCCCAAAAGGTAAAAGGGGGCTATGTGTTTGTTGCCATTAAAGGTCATAAGCTGGACGGGCATAATTTCATTGTTGATGCGATGAAAAAAGATGCCGCTGCGCTTGTTGTCGGTAAAAGGATAGAAATAAATCCACGGATACCACAAGTTGTTGTGCATGATACCCGCAAGGCCTTGGCGTTTCTTAGCAATTATTTTTACGGTGAACCTTCTTCTAAAATGACTGTAATAGGTATTACAGGAACGAATGGAAAAACAACTACTTCATATCTCACAAAGTCAATGATTGAGGCTTCCGGCAGGAAGGCGGGACTGATTGGTACAATTCAATATCAAATAGGGAGCAGGATAATACCGGCTCAGGAAACTACCCCTGAATCCGTTGAAATTCAGAGTTACCTTTCTGAAATGCTTAAATCGGGCTTAAAGTACGCCGTAATTGAGGCATCCTCTCACGCCCTGTCTCAGCACAGATTGGATGGTATTCGTTTTAGTTCTGCAATCTTTACAAATCTATCCATCGAACATCTCGATTATCATGAGAATATAAAAAATTACAGGACAGAAAAACTCAAACTGGTAAAAGGACTAGGTACAGAGGCATTTACAATACTCAACGCCGACCACAACGCCAGCAAACATTTTGCGGATTGTACGAAATCACAAGTAGTATGGTATGGTATAAAAAGAAAGAAGGCAGATGTAACGGCTGAAATTATAAATATGAATGCTGAAACAACACAATTTTTATTAAATTCTCCCTGGGGCAAAAACATTATCAACTTAAAATTGGTAGGTAAACATAATGTTTATAATGCATTGGCTGCTGCTGCAAATGGCCTGGCGCTGGGTTTCGAAATCGATACGGTTAAAACCGGTATTGAATCGTTAAACGGAGTACCCGGACGGTTGGAAAAAATCGACCATGGACAGGATTTCCACATCTATATTGACTTTGCTCATACACATCAGGCGTTACAGATTATTCTGAGTACACTTCGGGAGACGACAAGAGGACGTATCCTGCTCGTTTTTGGATGTGGTGGAGACAGAGATAGAAAGAAAAGACCTAAGATGGGACACATTGCGGAAAAATATTCGGATCTTTTCTGGATAACA
>JAHFOY010000126.1 GCA_023261485.1 Planctomycetota bacterium | reverse complement strand
ATATTAAAAGTCGAAGCATTACGACGAAGCCTTGCGTCTCTCCTGCAAACGAAGCATCGCTTCATTTTACAACTTCCTGCCTCCCGCCCCTCTGCAATTGTGGATTCCGGATTTAAAACCTAAATCTCCTTGTCTTCTCTTCCCACCGCTTTCACGATAACCCTGCCGGAATCAAGATAAAATTCCGCAGTTCGCCCATGACTGCCGCCCACATCCCCGCCAACCAGCGGTATCAATTTTCTTTTCAGGGTATCCCTGATATAAAGTATGTTTTGCTCTCCGATGCCTCTGCTGCCGCCGTTATAAACAGGAAACATACACGCCCCCCCAACGATCTTTGCTATAATATTATGCAGGTGCGCCCCACGGTACTGCAGTTCTTTCAGTAGTGTTTCAATTGCCGAATCGGCGTACAAATACGGCAAAATAATATTCGATTTCTGATTTCGGGTTTCTGGTTTGTGTGTTTCATTCTTATATTCCGGGGAGTCTGGAAGCATAATATGAGACATCCCGCCAACCATACGTTTAGCGTCATAAAGAACCAGGGCAACACAGGAACCAAGCCCCTCTGCCACAATAATACCCGGCGGTTTTGTTACTGCACCCTCTCCAATCCCGATCCTAATCTTCTTCGTTCCCATACATCTCTTTCCTTGCATCTTCGATCGAGGTTACGAGTTTCCGGGTAGATTCAAGGTCAGGAACAATCAGGAAATATGTTCTGATGTTTTCACCAACGATGACAAACGAGCTTTCTATCAAAATGATTTGGGCTGTCTCACGGAGTACGCCTGCAATTGATTCTTCAATGAGAGACTGTATCATATCTGTTTTCAAATCAGGGACAGAATGGTAGACATTCAATCTGCAGAAGTCGTGAATTGACACCAAAAATACACCTGCCAGAATATTGGCAAGCTCTTCCAGCACTGAAAGGTCTATGCCAACACCTCCTCTATTTTCACCGCCAGGCATTGCTTTTTCTATTAATCCGATGAGTCTGTTTTTCTGTTCATCCAATACAAGAAAAAAAAGCCGGCCCCTTACGTCTCCAACCATTTCCATAGATGTCCCTGCAAAAGGCACGGCGGGGTCTTTCAGGAAAGGAGGGGGTTTTGTGGAAGGGAAAATGTATACATCGGGAATACTCAAATCCACAGTAGTATGAAGCATCTGGGAAAACGCATCGGCGGCATTGCCTGCCCCGATGTTTACCATCTCGCGCAGGAAATCCATTTGTTCTTCTGACAACAATTCATTCGTACTCATGCGAGGTATTTCTCCTCTTTTAAGGTTTCGAAATTAAGCAATGCAGGTATATCCAGCAGGAGCGCAACACGTCCGTCACCCAGCACCATACCCCCGGAAAAGCCTTTAAATTGACGCGCAATGGGGTCAAAGGGTTTGACGATATTTTCAATTTGGTCCAGCACCGTAGTAACGCCTATAGCCATGAATTTATTTCCCCTGTTGATTATCACTGCAATGAGATTCTCGCTGCCCTGACGATAGGGAATATTCAACACTTCGTGCAAGGGAACAAATGTAATGACTTCTTTTCGCAAGACGATAACTTTATTTTCCTGCATCTCCCTGACATCCGATGGTTTTACATCCAGGGTTTCAATGACAATGTCTGAAGGAATGCCGAAGACATGCTCGCCAACGCCGACCATCAGCATTTGCATAATAGCGGTTGACAGCGGCAGTTTCAGCGTGAAACGCGTTCCCTTGCCAATTTGTGTAATCATCTCAACCGATCCACCTAATTCTTTAGCGGATGTCTTGACCACATACAGTCCAACGCCTCTTCCCGATATGCCCGTTACCTCTTCGGCTGTGGTGAACGAAGGGTGGAAAAGCAGGTTCATGATGTTTTTGTCCTGCAAAGAATCAGCCTCTTCCTGTTTTATAAAACCTTTCCTGACTGCAACCCGCTTGATATGAGAAGTATCAATACCTCGTCCGTCGTCTTCCACTTCTATCAAGATATGATTCTCGGTTCTTTTCGCGGCAAGCCTGACCCTGCCTCGCATGCTCTTATTTTGCTTTTGTCTTTCCTCCGGAGATTCTATACCGTGATCAATAGCGTTTCTGAGAAGATGCAACACCGGTTCGCTAATAGCGTCTATGATGGCCTTGTCCAGTTCTATTTCACTGCCTTCCAAAACGAAATCAATTTCCTTACGGCGTTCTTTTGCCAGGTCGCGCACCATCCT
Organism: Planctomycetota bacterium; assembly: GCA_023261485.1. GTDB lineage: Bacteria > Planctomycetota > Brocadiia > Brocadiales > Brocadiaceae > Wunengus. Next base: position 5,863 of record JAHFOY010000126.1, on the reverse strand, counting down.
GGGAAACTTATCAAAAATCTCTGTAACCGGCACCATGCGGGCGACAGACACATTATCCTGCAGTTCCGTAATCAGGCGATTCATTTCTGCCAGCGTTGATTTTAGTTCTTTGTCCTGCATTTTAGAGGCGATATTCTCAATACGATTCCTCAAGATTATAATCTCGCCTACGGTATTAAAAAGCGAATCCAGCAGATCTATATGCACCCTTACGGTCTGTATCTTTTCAATCGTGGGGATGCCGGCTTTTCTGTCCTCTCCTTTATTACCGCCTCCCACCGCATTCTTGCTCATTTGAGCCGTTTCCGGCAGGGTTTTGCCTTTTAATTCCTCGATCTTGGTGCGGAACTCCGAGACCTTTGCGCTCCAGTCCGAGCCGGATGCCCCTTTCTTCACAGCCCGTTCTTTAACCATTAATTCCAGCGTGTCTGCAAGTTCGAATATAATATCAATACTCTTTTGGCTGACCTGTATTGTATTCTTGCGCATTAGGTCAAGAAGGTCTTCTGTAAGATGGGCAAGGTCGGCAATATCGGAAAACGCCAGCATAATTGACGAGCTTTTCATAGTGTGAAAGACCCTGAATATCTCATCAAGCAGTTCTGTCCTGCTGAAGTCCTTTTCCAATGCAAGGAGGGCTTTATTGGCTATCTGAAAACCATCTCTGGCGTCGGTAAGGTAGTCTCCCAGAAACCGTAAAAAATCTATAGTATCTTTTTCTGCCATGGTAACAATTAAATTAGGTTGGGTTTTAAAAGACAAAACCCAACGACTCCCCGTTTACACGAGGACAAGTTTTTTTACCCACCCCTAAATCCCCTCCTTGGAGGGGACTAAGGGGTGGGTTTCCTCCCAAGAGGGGACTTCTTAAATTCCCCTCTTGAGAGCTTCTCAAAATCCCCTCTTGAGAGGGGTAGGGGTGTGTTTGTTAATCGCTTAATTAAAAAAGATTGAAATTCCTATACATCAAGTTTGCAACTTGAGCCCAGGTGTTTATACTTCATGGGTTCAGGTTGCAAACCTGAACCCGCCGCAAATCAAAACCAGTGCATTGTCTATCGCCGTCAGTAGAGACAGGTTTGAAACCTGTCTCTACCCCTACCATTCACCTCTTGCCTCCTGCTTCCCACTTCTTGCTTCTCCTCCATTTTCACCCGTCACTTGCCACCCGTCACTTTTCTATACCGGTTCAATCGGTTTATAGTCTTCCGGCAAAACCTCTGTGGCGGGTTTGCCGATGAAATAACCCTGCGCATAGTCCACCCCGTAATCCTTGAGAATTCTCACAGTTTCCTTATTTTCCACAAACTCCGCCACCGTCCTTACCCCCAACCCATGCGCTACGTCCACCATCGCCTTGACAAACAGGCGATCGCTCTTGCTTTCCGCCAGTTTCCTGATAAACGAACCATCTATCTTGATATAATCCACCTCCATCTCTTTCAGGTATTTGAACGAGGTAAAACCTACCCCAAAATCATCCAGCGAAAACTTGCACCCCAGCGCCCGCAAGTCCCTGATGAATCTGACTGCACGATTTAAATCATGAACGGCGGCCGTCTCCGTTATTTCAAAGTTCAGGCATTCCGGGTCTGACGACGTCTCACACATACTATCTTTCAAAAAATCCAGCAATTCCTTTTCCCCTAAATCCTTTCCTGAAAGATTCATACTAAAGCAAACACGTCTTCCCTGCTTTTTCAGCATGGTTTGAAGCCTCATGGCTTTGGTAATGACGACCTTGTCTATATCCCTGATTATTCCAACCGCCTCTGCCGTATCAATAAATGCGCCCGGAGGCACAATTTCCCCATTTTCATTTCGCATCCTTACCAGCGCTTCGTAATGGTATATCGTATCGTTTTTCAGATCCAGCAGTGGTTGAAACCACGGCACAAAGCGGTCTTCCCTGAGCGCATTCTGGATGCGCCCCTTCCACTCGACACGGGAATGCATCTTCTCCAGGACAAGGTCTTCGTCCTGGTACAAACGAGACCTGTTTCGCCCCAACTCCTTTGCAGAAAAGACGGCGGCATCAACCTTTTTAAAGAGGTCGTACAATGTAGCCCCATGCGCTGGATAAAGGACAATCCCAACACTTACCGTTATATGGCCTGCCCAGTTCTCGAATTGAAACGATTCGAGACTTCTCCTGATTTCATCGGCAGTCTCCAGCGTTTCCTTCTCGTTTCTTGATGGGAGAAAGACCGCAAATTCATCACCGCCCATGCGGCACAGGATACTCTCCATAATCTCTTTCCCGAATGTTCTGAAATATTGTATATCAATATCGGACGTAACATCTTTCAGATATTCAGCCATACGTTTCAATAACTCGTCCCCCGCCTTGTTCCCATACGTATCATTGATTAACCTAAACCTGTCTATATCAATCAGAAGAATAGCGCCCGTATAATTGCGGGCTTTGGCCTGAATTATCCAACCTTCCAACAATTCCATGAAACGTGTGCGGTTGTAAAGACCTGTCAGCCCATCAAAGGATGCATAGGAGGTAAGGAGATTCGCGTCCTCTTTTAATTTCATCTTTTCCGTAACGTCTTCCTGTATCGAGAGAAAATGTGTAATCTGCCCCTCCTCATTGCGAATGGGGGAGATGATACTTTCACACCAGTAGAACTGACCGTCCTTCTTCTTGTTTTTAAACATGCCCCTCCATGTCTTTCCAGTCCTAACAGTTTTCAATAACTCTTCGAATACGACTTCCGCCGTCTCTCCGGAGTCAAGCATTGACGGAGACTGTCCGACTACTTCTTCTCTGGAATACCCCGTAACCTTTTCAAACATAGGATTCACAAACTCAATGTTTCCTTTGATGTCCGTAATAAAAACGGTATTAATGTTATGCTCGAAAACTGCAAAAAACATTTTGATTTTTTCATTGTCCTGTGTGCGATTGGTAATAAGTAATATTAAAGGACGATAGACAAATAGGTAAATAATTGGGAAAAGAATTACAAACAACAGAAATGTATCTAAAATAACCTTAGTATTTTCAGATACAGTTGGAAAGAACTGAAAACCGAACATTATCAAGGCTTCAGCAAATATTATCGATATGGACATTATAATAAAGAGCCTTATGGGCGACTGATATGCGGGAATTTTGTCATTGTTCTTTGCCATATCTGCTTTTTTCATATTTGCCATGTTATTATGTCTCCAGCGATTTCCCGTGTGGGTTCAAGATTGAAACTTGAACCTAATATTTTTCAAAACAATACTCTCGGAAATAAATAAGCATCATAGATAAATTTAAATCAAGGGTTTTGGTTGCAAACCTGATCCCGCCGTGGTGGTGTAATTGTCAGTATCGCCGGCTTTTCTACTTCCAACCATTGTTTCCCACTCCTATTTCCACCCCCTGCGCCCCCGCCAGCGGGGGACAGACACCTCCTGCACCCTCAACAGCTTTTGTACCGATAAATTCATATCATTTCCATAATCGCCTGCCCTATTTTTGGCAACGGTACGACCTTGTCTACACATCCCATTTCAATCGCCGCCCTGGGCATGCCAAACACAATGCAGGTGGATTGATCTTCGGCAATGGTGCCGCCGCCGGCGTCCTTTATGGCCTTCATGCCATTGGCCCCGTCGCTTCCCATCCCCGTAAGAAGCACTCCAAGGACGCCGCTGTCATAGGCATTGGCAGCGGATTCCATTGCATGATTTATAGCATAGGAATTAAAGTCATGTGATAATTCTTTCTTAAGGCTTATTCTTTTCTGCTCTCCTTCCTTTACGACTGCCGTATGAATTCCCGGCGCAACCAGCACACGGCCCTGATCCAGGACGTCTCCCTCTTGCGCAACTCCGACCTCCAGAGCACATCCCCATTTCAGCCTGTCCGCAAGAGAGGGCACAAATTCGGGTATCATGTGCTGAACAACAAGTATGGCCGTTGGAATATTTCGGGGCAGACATGACAGCACCGTAACGACAGCCCTGGGACCGCCGGTAGACGCCCCAATGACGACAATCTCCTTTTGCGCCCTTTGAGACCATTGTTTCTCAAAAGATTCTTCCGGAGGGTTAAGCCTGAGTTTTTGTATATCAACACTGGCGGCAGTCTTTACCTTGTCAATAATCTCGTCACGGATCTTTTCGATATCATACGAAATAACGCCTGATGGTTTGGCGATGAAGTCTATTGCGCCATATTCAAGGGATTTGATGGTAATTGTCGGGTCTCTCTTGTTGAGGGCGCTAATCACCAGGACAGGAGTCGGACACTCGTTCATGATATGCCTCAATGCCGTAAATCCATCCATCCGTGGCATCTCAATGTCCAGAAGCACAACGCCCGGATGAAGCTCCCTTACTTTTTTCAGGGCTTCCAATCCGTCCTCTGCGACACCGACAACCTTTATGGACGAATCAGATTCCAGGATATACGTAAGGGATTTTCTCATAAAGCTGGAATCATCAACGACAAGAACCTTTATAATTTCAGATTTCGGATTGCAGATTGCGGATAGATTCATAGATATTTTTTATTTTTTCCCCAACGCTTCTTTGACGCTGGCGAGGATTTCATCCTGTTTAAAAGGTTTTCGTATAAATCCCAATGCCCCGCCAGCCGACGCCTCTTTCTGTTTCTCCTCATGCCCAAGCGCTGATACCATGATGACCCTTGCATGCGGGTCATTCTTCTTTAATTCCTTTAATGTCGTGATTCCATCCATCTCCCTCATCAGGATATCCAGGGTTACCAGGTCGGGTTTTAGCTTTTTGTACATTTCCAGGGCTTCCTTGCCATCCTTTGCCATCCCTACAACCTCGTGGCCTCCGCTTTCCATAATAAACTTCAAAGAACCCCGCATAAATGACGCATCATCTACAATTAAAATCTTTGCCATATTCTGCCCCCTGTATAGATTCTCCATGATTAATGATACTTATTTAGCGGGTTCAGGTTTGCAACCTGAACCCTTACATTGAATCCGCAATGTCCCCCTACGGTAAATACGATGAATGAATGTTGTTTTTCAAAAAACTAAATTGTTACCGTTATTTCATTCTCATATTCTTCCTTGCTTCATCTATTGCCCCGGCAAGTTTTGCAGCAGATTCCTTTTTTAAAGTTAACGTTAAAAATGCCTTGATCGTTTTTCCAAACACAGAAAATTCGCTTTCTATCAAAACAGAATCCGCCCCTCTCACGTTCATACGCTTCAGTACCTTATCGATAAGGAAAAAAATCGTGCCGTTTTCTAACGCAGGAACTGTATGATAAATGCTTAATTTACAGAAATTATATATCGTTCTCAGAAAAGTGCCTGCTACAATATTACCGATTTCCTCTATTACAGCAAATTCAGGTTCCGCGGCTTCTTTTTTATAACTCGGTACGGTTCCTTCTATCAACGTTACCAGCAGGCGTACCTGTTCCTCCGGCACAAGAAAGAGCAGATAATCATCTATATCGCCAACCAGTTTCATGCCTGCGCTGACATACGAACGGAAGTCGCCTGCCAGGGCGGGCGGCACTTCCGTAGGTAAAAAGACGTGTATTTTGATAACTTTTAAATCCACATCGCACTCAAGCAACTGGGAAAGCGCCCCGGCAGCGTTACCAGCCCCGATACTCGACATCTCGCGCAAAAAATCCAACTGCTCGTCTGAAAACAATTCTTTATTATCCATATCAATGTTCCTTTTAATGGTGTAGTGGCAAGGCGCGCCTTGCCACTACATAGGCGGTTTGAAATTTCTGAACATCAAATTAGGTTGGGTTTTAAAAGACAAAACCCAACGACTTTTTTACCCACCCCTAAATCCCCTCCCAAGAGGGGACTTCTTAAATTCCCCTCTTGAGAGGGGTAGGGGTGTGTTTGTTAAT
>JAHFOY010000013.1 GCA_023261485.1 Planctomycetota bacterium | reverse complement strand
CAAGAGGGGAATTTGACAAGTCCCCCCCTAGTTTCACTTTGACTTTCATTCATAAAGCGATATAATACACCTGTTTTAAATGGCTTTAATATGACTATCATAGCAGGTATAGATGAAGCGGGATATGGTCCTTTGCTCGGACCGATGGTGATTTCCATCACTGCCTTTGATGTGCCGGAAGAAAAGGCCGATTGTTCTTTGTGGGATTTACTGAACGACGCCATTTCAAATGACATGAAAGGCAAGGGACAGCGGCTGACCGTTCGCGATAGTAAAAAATTGTATAGCGCCCAAAAAGGCTTAAAACCATTGGAAAATGCCGCTCTTTCGTTCCTCTGGTCAAAGGATTTAAAAACCACGTCGTTTTATCAACTGCTGAAGAATTTGTTGTGTTACCATGCCGAGACTATTGCCGGATACCCGTGGTATGCCGAAAGGGATTATCCCTTACCTTTAACCACGAACGTTTCTGCCGTCTTAAATTATGCTGATTTGTTAAAGTACGCGTTTGATAAGCAGGGGGTGCAGTTTTGTTATGCAAGCAGTTGTGTGGTAACGGTTCGGGAGTTTAATGAGTGGGTAAAAGCAACGGATAACAAGTCCGTTGTCTTGTTTAATAATTGTGCAGCGCTTATCTTCAGGTTGTGGAATAATTTTAGGGGCGATATAAGGCTGATTGTTGACAAGCAGGGCGGCAGAAACAATTATTCCGAACTACTGAAAGGTTGTTTGCCTGAAGCAGACGTAAAAATTTTAAAGGAAGGCGCTGAGGTGTCAGCGTACGAAGTGGTAAATAATCAAAGGAAGATGAACATATCCTTTGTGGAAAAGGGCGAAGACACATGTATGGCGGTGGCGCTGGCATCAATTTTCAGCAAATACATTCGGGAATTGTTTATGCATTTAGAAAATCAGTATTGGCTTCATTTTGTGCCGGATCTGAAGCCAACGGCAGGATATTATCAGGACGCCCTGCGGTTTTTGTCACAGGTTGCTGACGTTCGGAAGAAAGAAGCTATTCAGGATAATATTTTAATACGTATGAAATAATTAATGAAAACCCCTGGGTAAGCAAAGTGGAAAAAAATTAACCACAAAGGCGCGAAGAAAAGAAAATTTTCCTTTGTGTCCTTAGCGCCTTTGTGGTTAAAGGGTTTTTTAAACGAAAGGAGTTTTTGGTAAAAATGGCTGTAAATGTAGCGGTGGTGGGTGCGACGGGCGCTGTCGGTGAGGAATTTCTCAGGATACTTGAAGAGAGAAAGTTTCCCATAAAGGAATTGAGATTACTGGCCTCAAAACGTTCTGCCGGGAAGAAGATGCGATTTTGTGGGGCAGATCATACGGTGCATGAATTAACCAAACATTCATTCCAGGGGATTAAGATTGCCCTCTTTAGCGCGGGTGCGAGTATCAGCAGGGAATATGTGCCTTATGCGATTGAAAGCGGAGCTGTCTGTGTGGACAATTCAAGCGCCTTCAGGATGGATGACGATGTGCCTCTTGTAGTGCCTGAGGTGAATCCGCAGGATATCGCGAAGCATCACGGCGTAATTGCCAATCCCAATTGTTCAACCATTCAGATGGTGGTTGCCTTAAAACCGATACATGATGTGGCAAGGATAAAACGGGTTGTCGTTTCAACGTACCAGGCGGTATCTGGCGCCGGGCTTAAGGCCATTGACGAACTTCAAAAGGAGAGTTCCAGTATTCTTTCGGGGAAAGGGAATTTTCAGAGAAACTTATTTCCGCATCAGATAGCCTTTAACGTTTTACCTCAGATTCCACAGAGCAATGCGTTTTTGCCAAACGGATATACATCCGAAGAAATGAAGATGGTGAGCGAGACAAAAAAAATCATGGGTGATAACAACATCCGGGTAACTGCAACAACCGTCCGTGTACCCGTTATTCGCAGCCACAGCGAGTCTGTGAATATAGAAACAGAGAAGAAAATTACGGCAGCAGCAGTAAAAAAGCTTCTTTCAGCAGCGCCGGGGGTTAAGTTGTTGGACGATCCTGCCAATCAATTGTACCCGCTAGCCACCGTGGCTGCGGGAAAAGATGAAGTCTTTGTAGGGCGTATCCGTGAAGATGAATCCATTGATAACGGCATAAATATGTGGATTGTGAGCGATAATATTCGAAAGGGCGCCGCCCTCAATGCCGTCCAGATTGCAGAGAAGTTATTGTAACAGAGTAAGGACACGGCGCATTCTCAACAGCCTTTACTCAAGGAGTCGTTAATAGTGCGTCGCGTAACACCTGTATGGTGTGGGTACATTTTACCTCAGAACCCCTTGCGGCAAGCAGGTCTTCGATTTGGAGCCGGCATCCAGGACAGCCCGTTGCCACGACCTCCGCGCCGCTTTTTTCAATAGCCCTTGCCTTGTACTCTCCAATCTTCATGGAGAGGTCGTAGTGTAATAAATTAAACACCCCGCCTCCGCCACAGCATCGTTCCGGCGTTTCCATCTCTTGAAGCCTGGCAGAACGCCTCAAAATATCTCTGGGTTGTTTTGAGATGTTTTGACCCCAATAGAGATGGCACGGATCATGGTAGGTAATCTTTGTATTCAGTATTTTCAGTGCCTTTGTTTCGTGGGCAAAATATTTTTCAATAAACTCGGATATATCATATAATTTGCCTGAAAATTTTAAGGCACGATTACCCAGGATGCGGGGATAATCCCTTTTCAGTGTCCTTCCGCAAGTGGCACAGGCATTGATGATAAAATCGACATTGGCTTCCTCAAACACCTGTAAATTTACTTCAGCCAGTTTCTGCGCTGTTTTTACATCACCCAGTGATCGTGCGGGAATACCGCAACACAACTGTTTTGGCGGAACTATTACCTCTACCTCCAGATGGTTTAAAACCTCAATTACCGCATCGGCAATGTCGGTATAGACGTAGTTGATGAGGCATCCCACATAAAATCCCACTCTCATCCTGGGATGTGGTATTTTTCCTGGATTACGATATTTGTTTAGTACCGTTCTTTTTGCTAAAGGCGGGATCCATCTGCCGCCCATAAGCATAAAGGGCAGATGTCTCATGGTGCCTTGTCGTTTTAATGGTACTAAGCGTTGAAATGAAGCGGCAGCTTTCAGGAGTATGTTGAACAGCCATCTTCTGGTCAAAAACAACCTGAAGATTATCCGTGGTATAAACCATATCCCGATGTGCTTTGTCATATCATCGAGCATGGTCTGGATGATGAAATCGTAGTCAACACCCGAGGGACAGATGCTGGAACATCGAAGGCATTTCTTGCAGGAGAGGAGGTAGTCCCTCAACAATTCGGTGTGAAAAATTTCACCGCTTCGTAATGACTCGGCCAGACTGATGCGGCCTCTTGCCACCATAGATTCGTTGCCGGTTTCTATAAAAACAGGGCAGATCGAGCGGCATTTGCCGCACTTGGCGCACTTATTAATTTCAGTTTCAAATGCCGGAGCGATCATGCTATTTTTATGTCATTAATTTCAAAGAAAAAGATTTTTTGAAATGTATTCAGAAATGCTGGATAATTCCAGAGAATGGAAAACAAAAAAGGGAGGCTTTTGTGCCTCCCTTTTTGTAAACAGCATTATTAATGCCTAATTATGCTTCTTTCCATGGTTATCATTATCACCGTTATCGCCTTCGCCATCATGTTTCTTACCCTTTATGCTTACCGTATCGCTTCCCTCGAATCTTGTACCGTCTTTTAATTCACCAGATACAGTAAGTGTTACTTTTACTTTTTTATCGTCACGACCCTTGCGAGCGTTGCTATCAAACCCTAAATCCAGGTCTTGTACATTAAATGTTGCAATAAATCGGCCGTGTTTGTCGGTCTTTCCATCAATAGCCTGTGCCCCATTGCATTCGACGGTCTCCGGATCAATGTCTTCAACACTGTAAGGCGATGGAAGTTCAATAAATGCCTTGAATTTGCCTTTGCTTTTCAGGTTGATGGTTTCTGGTTTTATTGATACTTCTGCCTCAATAACTGCAGGGGATGACACAGGTGTAGCTGTCGCTCCTGGAGTAGGTGAAGCGGTAGTAACCGGCGTAGGTGTTGCTGTTGTCGTGGACTCTGAAATTATACCTCCGGGTACCATAATTGCATCGCTTGTGCTCGTAGATGCATTAAATATTTGTACCGCAGCTACGGAGGCTGTTGTCGTACCTGTTGGCGAACTGGTCGGTATCGGTGATGCGGTTGCTGTTGGGGTGGCAGTTGGAGAACTCGTTGGTGAAGCAGTTGCCGTCGGAGTAGGGGTTGTAGCTGTCGCTTTATTGATTACGACACTGGTGATTTCAAGTTTGTCATCTTTACTTAGGTCTTCAAGAGTAAATTCTTCTTCTGCTTTTCCATCGGTAATAGTGAATGATTTTGAATATGTTTTGGGACTGTCATTGATCTCTGTTTCAATGACAAGGATACTGCTTTGATTGATTAGTTGATCATCAGTAGATCGTAATCCCTTTATGGATAATTCCACTTTACCATTGTCTTTTATGCTGATCTTTGCTTCAACTTCTTTGTTATAAGATAACGAAGAAGCACCAGTTAAACTTGCTTTATACAAATCGTCACTATATCCTTTTGTAGCTGACAGTATTGACAGGCTTATTACAGATAAAATTATTCCCAATACGCTAAAATATTTTTTCATTGTTTTTCTCCTCCTTATTAAAAATGTTATATGATATAATTTTCAGAAATGTTTAAAATTTATTCAGAATTAACTATTTGTTTTGTTACAGAATGTATAATAGTTTATTCTATGACATATATTTTGTTTTTTGCAACTGAAATATTCAATACTAAGTCACAAATTTAAAAAACAGGAATTATTTAAGAAAAGTGGTACATGTCGCAAATTAAGATCCTTCCGGTATCCGTAATTAATAAAATTGCAGCGGGTGAGGTGATAGACCGTCCGGCATCTGTCGTAAAAGAGTTGATTGAGAATGCGATTGACGCTAAGGCAACGAGAATCGATACCTATTTGGAAGACGGGGGCCGAAAATTGATTAGGGTCTCGGACGATGGCGTTGGAATGGATGCAGAAGACCTTGCCCTCGCATTTCAAAGCCACGCAACCAGTAAACTTCACGATGCAGACGAGTTGTTTGCAATCCACACACTGGGTTTTCGGGGAGAGGCGCTGCCGAGTATTGGAGCCGTTTCACACGCCAGTATCATCTCCAGGGTAAAAGGGGCTATGAATGGGGCAGAAATAAAGATTGATGGGGGAGTTTTGTCGGAAGTTAAGGAACGGGGTGCGCCTGAAGGTACGCAAGTTGACGTGCGCGATCTGTTTTTTAATACCCCTGTCCGTAAGAAATTTTTGAGGACAATACCTACGGAAATGGCTTATATTTCAGAGGTGCTGACAAAATTTTCGCTGTCCTATCCGGCAATTCATTTTACGCTTATGCATAACAACAGAACCGTGTTTAATCTCCCGGCCGTTCAGGACACAGCAGAACGGATTGTTACATTTTTTGGAGAAGAGATGAGAAAGCATCTTATCCCCATATTTCTCAGGGAAGAGATGTTCACCCTTTCAGGATATATTGCGCCGCCTTTTTTTGATAAGAGTAATGCAAGGATGCAGTTTATAGTTTTAAATGGCCGCTATATCAAGGACAATGCTATCTTTCGTGCTATTAGCGAAGCTTATCATGGGAAATTGATGCATAAGCGGTATCCGATTGTCTTCTTATTTTTACAGATGGAACCGTCCGAGGTAGACGTGAATGTTCATCCAACAAAGATCGAGGTGCGTTTTCGAAATACCAGCGCAATCTATAATTATGTCCTTTCAGCGGTAAGAGAGGGTTTGAATAAATCAACAATTAAAACTATCAGCGTACCAACTACCCTGCCTAGGTTAGAGAGAGAAACGGCAAAGACAGAAGAGGTCGATCTTATAAAAAAGACTTTATGGGAACGATTTTCTGCGGAGAAAGCAGAAGGGGAAATGCCGGGGAGATATGGTGAAATTCAGACAAATATTAAAGCGGATAAGAAAGAAGAGGCCTTTGCCGTTGAAGGTAGTAACAAAAACAGGAGGACGTGTTTCCAAATTCACAATGCCTTTATAATTGAGGAGACGGATAACGGGTTGAACATCATAGATCAACACGCCTTGCATGAAATAATTTTATATCATGAAATAGAAAGGAGCTTGCACGCTTCAAAATCACTGAGTCAACGGTTACTGATACCGGAAATGGTAGAGTTGAGTCCCAAAGACTTCTTTAGCATTATCAGTTTGAAGGAATATTTAGGAACACTGGGACTTGAGGTTGAGGAGTTTGGACAGCATACGATAGTGATCCGTGCTTTTCCGCAGATTCTGAAGCATTTAAATGCAAAGGATTTTGTAGAGAACTTATTGGCAGAACTGGGCGCAGAAGATTCTCTGAAGGGTAAAGATAAGATTTTAAACAAACTAATCAATATCATGGCATGCAGGGGTGCTGTCAAGGCTGGACAAAGGTTAGAACCGCAAGAGATAGAAGAACTCCTGGAAAAGAAAAAGAGCATAAATGCATATACAAATAATTGCCCGCATGGCAGACCAACGACCCTGTATTTTTCTCTGGATGAGTTACAAAAACAATTCAAGAGAAAATAGGGAGTTCCGTGGGTATAAAACTATCCTATGTTTTTTTATAATGAGCGTTTAAGCCTATATGAACAATCAGAAATCCCTTGACTTTTATTTTTGTGAGTGATAACATTTTGTTGATAATTTCATTGCGGTATCCTGTCGTATAGTAAAATAAGGCATCTTTCGGTACATATGTGTGTTTGAACTTATCGTTGAAACGGATTTCTCTGCGGCGCATAACCTGCGTGAATATAAGGGTCAATGCGAGAAGCTCCATGGTCACAACTGGAAGGTCCAGGTTGTTTTGAAGGCTGAAAAACTGGACAAGTTAGGTATGGTTATGGATTTTAGAGAAGTGAAAAAAGTTATTGGAGAAATCGTGAATAAATTTGACCATGCCTATTTGAATGAACTTGCAGATTTTAAGGTTTTAAATCCTACCACTGAAAATCTTTCTAAAATACTTTACGACGAATTAAGCAATGCATTACCATCAGGGGTGAAGGTTTTTAAGGTCACAACCTGGGAATCTGAGCGTTGTGGAGCTACATATTTCGAATAAAGGTTCTTTTACAATTGAGTACAGATAATGGCAGTAATATTCCAAGTAGCCCTCGATTTTGTTGATCTTCACAGGGCTGTAAAGGTTGCCGGGGAGGCGATTGAAGGTGGCGCTGACTGGCTGGAAATTGGCACACCTCTTATTAAAAGCGAGGGGATGAATGCGGTACGGCATTTGAGAAAATTGTTTCCCGGCATAATCTTGCTTGCAGACATGAAGACAATGGATGCTGGTCGTATGGAAATGGAAATGGCTGCCAAAGCGGGCGCGAATATTGCCGTTGTGATGGGAGATGCCCCTGATTCAACCATTAGAGAATGCATACAGGCAGGGAAAAATTACGGTATAAAGGTCTGCGTAGACTTTATAAATAGCGCTAAAGTTGAGGAACGTATTGCCGATATAGAAAGGTTAGGCGCAGACTATATAGCCATCCATACCGCAATAGACGATCAAATGAGTGGAAAAACGCCTTTCAGCGTCTTGCAGCGCATTTGCAGTAAGGTAAAAATCCCTGTTGCGGTTGCGGGCGGTATTAATTCTGAGAATGTGATAGATGCGGTAAACGCCGGGGCAAGTATCGTTATAGTGGGTGGTTATATCAGCAAATCAAAGGATGCGAAAATCGCAGCAGAAAGCATTAAAACTGCTATCAAAGAAAATAGAAGAGTTGATACAGCCCTGTTTAAAAGGGTAACAAGTGAAGGCGTGCGGGAAGCGTTAACGAAACTTTCGACGGCAAATATTTCTGATGCCGGGCATCGTGCGGAAAGTATCACAGGTTTATATCCGATATATCAAAATATTAAATTAATAGGGAATGCGGTTACTGTAAGGACGTTGCCCGGTGATTGGGCTAAACCGGTTGAGGCTATAGATATTGCAAAAGAAGGAGACGTCGTTGTGATTGATGCCGGGGGAGTCGGTCCTGCAATTTGGGGGGAATTGGCAACTCACAGTGCGTTGCAAAAAAAAATAAGCGGGGTGGTAATTAACGGAGCAATACGGGATATTGCAGAGATTAGGGAATTAAATTTTCCTGCCTTTACAAAAATGGTGATGCCAACCGCCGGCGAGCCAAAAGGGTTTGGGGAAATTAATGTGCCAATTCAGATATCAGGGATTAGAATTAATCCGGGGGATTGGATTATCGGAGATGACGATGGGTTGATGGTGATACCTTTGGCGGAGGCCGATGTAAGGGTTAATTACGGTATGGATTGTTTGGAAAGAGAAAACAGGATTCGAGAGGAAATATTATCTGAAAAAAGTTCTTTAGGAAAAGTTATGGATGTGTTAAAATGGGAAAAACGGTAATTAGATTTAGTCTTGGGTTCCATAGGGGTAATGAACAATGAAATGCGAATCTTGTAATAAAAAGCATGCGACGGTGCATTTAACGGAGATCGTCGGTACTGCAAAGAAGGAACGACATCTATGTGAAGAGTGTGCGCAGAGCATCAATACACATCTAACAAAAATACCATCACCCACTGAAATATTAACAAGCCTCATTAATCAGGTAGCGCCTGAAATAAATGAGATGTCCAAGATCGTTTGTCCCGTGTGCGGACTGTCTTATTTGGAATTCCGCTCCAATGGCCGTTTGGGCTGCCCGATGGATTATACCATTTTTAGAAAAGGGCTAATCCCTTTGTTGGAAAAGATGCACAGCAGTACCCAGCATGTCGGAAAAGTGCCTTCAAGGGCAGGGAAAGAATTAATAAAGAAGAATGAACTCATGCAGTTACGGAATGAACTGAATAAGGCCGTAGAAAAAGAAGATTACGAAAGGGCTGCTGAATTGAGGGATAAAATTTATGAGCTTTCAGGCGACAACGATGAAGATTAGTGATCTTGCCGATAATACTGGTGAATGGCTCAGAGGAACAGGTCCTGAGTCAGACATCGTCATTAGCAGCAGGATTCGTTTGGCCAGGAATGTGGCGCGATTTCCCTTTCTTTCAAGGGCCAATGTAAAGCAAAAAAAGGAACTCGAAGAGATTATCAGGGAGAGGATTAAGGACTCCGATATTTCACAGGATCTTTGTTATTTGAACCTTGCGGATATTACGCCTGTGGACAGGCTTTTTTTGGTAGAACGACACCTTATCAGCAGGGAACATGCAGGGGGAGAGGGTGAAAGGGGCGTGGCCTTTGGTAAATCGGAAACCGTCAGTCTGATGGTTAACGAAGAAGATCATTTAAGGATACAGGTGATTCGCTCAGGATTTGAACTAAAAGAGGCATGGAAAACGATAGATGATATAGATAATAAATTGGAGAGAAAATTAAATTATGCTTATTCTTCACGGTTTGGATATCTAACGGCCTGCCCTACAAATGTAGGTACGGGGATGAGGGCGTCAGTCATGTTACATTTGCCGGCCTTAGGGATGACTCACCATATTGAGAAGGTGTTTACTGCCGTTATGAAGCTCGGATTGGTGGTCAGGGGGCTATATGGTGAAGGGACGCAAGTTTCAGGGGACTTATATCAAATCTCCAACCAGTTTACCCTTGGCAAATCGGAAGTGGAAATTATTGAGATTATTGAAAGTGTGATTCCCAGGATTACCAGTTATGAGCGGATGGCTAGAAAGGCGCTCGTTTCTGAAAGCCGCGAACAGTTAGAGGACCGGGTATGGCGGTCTTATGGTATGCTCAAGGTGGCGAGACTGATTTCTTCGGAAGAGATTATGCATCTGCTCTCTCAAGTCAGAATGGGAGTCAATTTGGGAATAATTAATGACATTGAAATGAAAACGTTAAATGAGCTTTTCATTCTCACGCTGCCGGGACACTTACAAAAGCTGGAAGGACGCGAGCTTAATTCCACACAGAGGAATATTATTCGCGCATCATATGTAAGAAAACGCCTGGAAAAGATAAAAAGTTTGAAAGGATAGGTGTATTATGTTTGATCGATTTACTGACCGTGCTAGAAAGGTTATGGCGCTTGCACGAGAAGAGGCCCGGCGATTTAACCACGAATATATCGGAACGGAACATATCCTGTTAGGGTTGGTGAAAGAAGGCAGCGGCGTTGCTGCCAATGTTTTACAAAACCTGGATATAGAGTTGAAAAAAATACGCCTGGAGGTAGAAAAAATTGTACAGAGTGGATCAGACCTGGTTTCAGTTGGGCAGTTGCCATTTACCCCGCGCGTTAAAAAGGTGCTGGAATATGCGATGGAGGAGGCGCGGGCTTTAGGTCATAATTATATTGGAACGGAACATCTGTTATTGGGATTACTGAGAGAGCAGGAAGGTGTTGCTGCCCAGGTATTGTTAAATCTGGGGGTAAAACTCGAAGACGTACGGGAGGAAGTTATCGGCCTGTTAGGTTCGGAAGCTGTTCAGGGAGGCGTCAATCAGGAGAAAGAAGAAAAGAAGGGGAAGTCGAAGACTCCTGCGTTGGACTCTTTCGGCAGGGATCTCACACAGCAAGCCCGGGAACATGAGCTTGACCCGGTCATCGGACGACAGGATGTGATCGAACGCGTCATTCAGGTATTGTGCCGCCGAACCAAGAATAACCCTGTTTTGCTGGGTGAGGCTGGGGTAGGAAAAACGGCAATCGTTGAAGGCCTTGCGCAGGCTGTAGTTCAGGGGAATATCCCGGAACTGTTAAGAGACCGCAGGATTGTGGCGTTAGACCTTGCAATGATGGTGGCTGGCACAAAATACAGAGGTCAGTTCGAAGAGCGTATTAAAGCGGTAATGTCAGAAGTAAAAAGAGCAAAGAACATTATCCTGTTTATTGATGAGCTGCATACCCTTGTGGGTGCAGGCGGCGCTGAAGGCGCCATTGATGCGTCTAATGTCTTGAAACCTGCATTATCACGGGGTGAAATCCAGTGTATTGGCGCTACTACGTTGGATGAATACAGGAAATATATTGAAAAAGACGGCGCACTCGAAAGAAGGTTCCAAACGATTGTCGTCGAACCTCCTTCAAAGACGGAGACCATTGAAATATTAAAAGGGCTGCGCGACAGGTACGAGGCGCACCACAAGGTTCAAATTACGGATGACGCATTAGAGGCGGCAACTGAACTATCGATTCGCTACATTACGGGAAGATACCTTCCGGACAAGGCGATTGACGTGATTGATGAGTCATGTGCAAGGATACGACTCAAGGCGACCACGCAGCCGCCTGACTTGAGACATATAGAAGAAGAAATCAATAAACTTGAAAAAGACAAGGACGAGTCTGTTGCAATTCAGGATTTTGAAAGGGCCGCCAGGTTAAGAGACAAGGCCGACAAATTGAAAAAGAAAAAGGAAACAATTGAGAAAGAATGGCGTGAAACCCGCGCAGAAGTTGAAGGTGTCGTGAATGGTGAAATTGTCGCCGAGGTTGTTTCTAAAATGACGGGAATTCCCATCACACGCATAGAATCTGCAGAAGCCAAAAAGCTGCTTCGTATGGAAGAGGAACTTCATAAGATGGTGGTCAGCCAGGAGGAAGCTACAAAGGCGATTGCCAAGGCGATACGGCGCTCTCGCGCAGGGTTAAAGAACCCGAATCGCCCTGTTGCGTCTTTTATATTTGTAGGGCCATCCGGTGTAGGAAAGACGCACCTCGCAAGGTCGCTGGCAAAATTCATGTTTGGAGAAGAGGAAGCGCTTATACAGATAGACATGTCGGAATACATGGAAAAACATAATATTTCACGATTGATTGGCGCTCCTCCAGGCTATATCGGCTATGAAGAAGGGGGGCAACTGACAGAGAAGATTCGCCGTCGTCCTTACGCCGTTGTATTGCTGGATGAAATCGAGAAGGCGCATCCTGATGTGTTCAACATGTTGTTACAGATTATGGAAGACGGGAAATTGACGGACAGTTTTGGTCGTCACGTGGATTTCCGCAACGTGGTCATTATCATGACTTCGAACATTGGAGCGGACGTTATTAAAAACCAGGCATCTTTGGGCTTTAAAAAGACCACCGATGAGCATACATATGAGGTGATGAAGGAGCAACTGAAGAAAGAAGTTGACAAGCACTTCCGTCCGGAGTTTATAAACAGGGTGGATAATATCATCGTCTTCAAACCATTGAATAAAGAGGATTTGAAGAAGATTATCGAGATCGAATTGAAGAGCGTGAAAAAGAGGCTGGATAATTACAACATCAGCATTACGCTTACGGATGAGGTATTGGATTTTCTCATAGAGAAGGGGTACAACCAAAATTTTGGGGCGCGTCCACTTCGAAGGGCGATAGAAAATTATTTAGAAGACCCTCTCTCCGAAGAAATACTACAGGGTAGATTTGAAGGGAAGAAACATGTAAAGGCAAGGGTACATGAGGGTAAATTGGTCTTTGATGAGGTAGTTGAGAGTCCGGAACCTGTGCTGGCGAATGCTGAAAGTAGCCTGTAAATGAGACAAAACAAATAAAGATAAATAAAGGGGAGAGTCCAACTCTTCCCTTTTTTATTTTATGGGATAGTGGTAATATAACAATTCTTACCATTCATAGATATGGCCAAAACAGGTGTGGTTTATGTTTGCCAGCATTGTGGTTGGAAAAGTCTCAAATGGGTCGGGCGCTGTGGCGGTTGCGGAGAATGGGACTCGACGGTAGAAGAAATTAATGCGGGCGCTGGTTTAGGTTGTAAATCAGTTACCCTCAATCGTGAGCTACCGCAGCCGATAACGAATGTAAAATTGCTGGAATGTCCCTGTATAGAGACAGGGATGGAAGAATTCGATAGAATTTTAGGCGGGGGGCTGATTGTAGGTTCGGCAGTATTGATCGGGGGGACGCCTGGAATAGGCAAATCTACGCTCCTTTTGCAGGTGTGTCAGTATATCAGTAATAAAGGATATACCACCCTTTATGTGACCGGAGAAGAGTCTGTAGCGCAAACAAAACTTCGGGCTGAGAGGTTATCCATCCTGTCGGATAATTTGCTCGTTGTTGCAGAAACGAATCTGGATTTTATCCTGGAAAATATTCACAACACTCATCCAACCCTGGTTGTGATTGATTCCATTCAGATGATTTATAAACCACAATTGGAGTCTTCTCCCGGGACGGTTGCACAGGTACGGCAATGTGCCAATGAGTTGATCTTTAATGCCAAGTCTACAGGATCGGCTATTTTCCTGGTAGGGCATGTAACCAAGGAGGGGATCATTGCGGGTCCCAAAGTATTGGAACACATGGCCGACACGGTTTTGTATTTCGAAGGAGAGAAATTCCAGTGCTATCGCATCTTGCGGGTGGTCAAGAACAGGTTCGGTTCCACCGATGAAATTGGCATTTTCGAGATGCGAAAAAATGGGTTGCAGCCGGTAGACAATCCTTCTGAAATCTTTATTTCACAGGGGAGAAGGATCAGCGCAGGCTCAGCTATTATTTCGTGTATGGAAGGCACTCGTGCATTATTGGTCGAGATACAGGCGCTTGTAACAAGGGCAAACTTTGGCATGCCGGAACGAAAGGTTAGCGGGGTTGATTATAATCGGGTCTCGATGATCCTGGCCATTCTCGAAAAGCGGATAGGACTGAAACTGGGAGGGCAGGATATTTTTGTGAATATCGTAGGCGGTGTTCAGGTAGATGAACCCGCAGCCGATCTCGGTATTGCCATGACGATTGCATCGAGTTTTAAGGAGAAGGCAATATCTCCGGACACTGTATTTGTTGGAGAAGTAGGGCTTGGCGGGGAGGTTCGCAGTGTAAACCAGATTGAAATCCGGTTAAAAGAGGCGCAAAGATTGGGTTTCAAAAAGGCGGTTATTCCAAAAGACAACGCAAAAGGTATTGGTAAGGACTTTGAGATAGAGTTGGTCGAGGTATGTTATCTTTCCGAGGCTGTTGAAATTATAGGATAAATTTGTGAAAAAACAAATATTAAAACGGACGATTTTGATTGCAGGATTTATATGCATGATGTTTGCCTGCACGGTATGGAATATTTATGCAGACACGTATAAGGATGGCATGATTACCGTAAGACACGAAGAATTGCCTGTCAAAAGGAACGGCAGCCGTATCCAGTTTAACCATCCTTATGAAATAGTGGGAAATGTCATCACGAATGCATTATCTTATATTTATTACGAAGAAAGAGGGTTGTTAAAAAAGAAGGGATCTCTAAGGGTTTTCCAGGATGATGAAATAAAAAAATTAGTCCCTTTGATTGTGCAGGCATTCTCAGTTGCAACGCCTGCGCAAGTGGTTGTCGTCTCGTCATATTCTGAACGCATGCTTTTAACTGACCAGCAGAATTACTGCATTTTGTTCATCTCGGACCATAGTTTAAACATCGCCTTCAGCCGCATTCATATGTTTCAAACGTATAACGACGCCATGTCAGAGAAAAAAATAAATACGGTGTTGAAGGAGAATCCTGCTACAATAAACCACAGCCGTTTTTGGAAATTGGTTCCGTCATCGGGACAACGATGGGAACCCGATCATGAAAACTGGCTTGTCATAGATTTGTCTGATGAAATGTACCAGCAGCCCGTAGCCCAAAGGGTGGGGACGGTTGACGAAAGGATAAAGATGGGTACATCCGAACTGGATACTCGTTTAAAGAGATTAGAGGAGCGGCTGAGCAATACAGGCGCGCCAAAAGAGCTTAAACCGGCAAGTCCTGCAAGAGAAGTCAGCAGTGAGAGCAAAATAAAAAACAAGCTCACTGTCCTGCGTGAATTGGTCAACGATGGAATTATTTCTGAAGAAGATTATGATTACAAAAAGGCTAAAATGCTCAGGGAAGGTATGAACGACATGAGCTTAAAAGACCAGTTACGGGAGATAAAAGACCTGAAATCCGAAGGACTCATTACAGAAGACGATTATAATGAAAAGAAGAAGGAATTATTAGATCAGTTCTAATTGCAGCATTATAACCGTTCTTTAATTATTTTTCAGATTCATAAGCATTTGAATTATAGTGTCAATGCGCTGGTTTAGCTGGCTTATTTCGTTTCGCAACTGGGCTATTTCACCTCTTACACTTCCTATCTCGCTCTTCATTTCGCTTCGCAATTGCCCTATCTCGGTCCTTACACTCCCTATCTCGCTCTTTACTTCGTTTCTTAGTTGTCCCAGTTCGCCCCTTACATTTCCGATATCCGTATCTATCTTTTGGACGAGATACCTGAAATCGTCTTCTTGCCTCTTTTTGACTTCATCAATTTTAGTTATTATTTCTTCTGTCCGCTCATTGACCACCTGGTATATCAGCTCAAGCGTTACTTTCTTTATGGCTGATGTGATAAGTCCTTTTACCATGCCATTCTCCCTATAGAAGTTGTTGGTGTTGTGGTTCTTTGCTTGTAAACAAGTATAATCTGTTTATCAAAACATTTCAAACATTATCTGGTTCCTGCAGTATCGGTTACAGCCCGGCTTTCGGCTGTCTTCTTTAGCTGGTTGGCGGATGATAGTATTTCCGGTATTATTTCTGGCAGGTTGTTTTCTTAAGATTACCTTCGTGTTTACTCCTTATTTTTTGCCGGTTTTAAACCCAGCCAGTCAGGGCATAATAAAACGTGCCACCATAAAAGCATGGCATAGGTAGAGAGCCGGTAGCGCAGTTTTCGATGCTGAAAAAAGACGGCTAAATTGACTGTAAAGTTTGCGATAAAGTTTATCAGAATTTTTACAGGATAAAATATCCTGAGCAGCAGGTACGATGCGGTAGGCCTATTCTTTTTAAAAAAGATGTAGAGCGAACGGCAATACTCGATCTGCGACTGCCAGGGCGCCAGCTTCTTGCTTTGCCCGCCAAGGTGGACAATCCTGGCTTTGGGCAGGTGATACACCTTCCAACCCGCCTTTTGCATACGGTAGCACCAATCGGTTTCCTCCAGAAAGAAGAAATAATCTTCATCTAATTTTCCAACATTTCTTATAGCCGCATTTCTTATCATTACACATGCCCCAATAACTGATTCAACTTCCATAGGTTGTATGATTTGTTGCTTCTTGCTTGGATACTTTTGGGGAAAAATCCATTTCAATAAACTTTTGTTCAAAAGCTCTGTTGCTAAAGTCGGATAGTTATCGTAACTATGTTGCCGTGTACCATCCGGTTTTTCAAGTTGAGCCCCGGCAATCCCGACCTCTTTGTGCCGTTCCATAAATGAATACATTACGCGAATGGCGTCTTTATGTAAGAGTGTATCTGTATTTATTAATATGCTATACGTTGCTGCGTCTCTTCCCAGTGCCTGATTTACAGCGGCGGCAAACCCCCTGTTTTCCAGGTTCTCCAGGACAATAACCTTTGGGAATCGTTCACGGACGACCTTAACGCTATCATCCACAGAACCGTTATCCACAACATATATTTGGTAATGAAGTCCAATAACGGTTGTATTAATAGAATCTATGCAATCGAGCAATAACTGCCTTGTATTCCAGTTTACAATAATAAAGCACAGGTCAACCATAATATGGTAATATCAAATCATTTTGATTTATGAAAAAACGTGCATAAGTAATATCTTATCGACCTAAAATTTAAAGGATCGTTCTTTAAGGACAGGCCAAAATTTTCGTTCGCGCGTTTTTTATCCCCTATTCTTAAATAATGTCGGCCAATCTTTGCATAGTGTGAAGCTAGCCGCTTTTTATAAAGTTTTTCGGTAATACTATTTTCGGAGTTTTTAAACTTATTATATATTTTATCGATAACTATTTTTTGATATTTCAAAACATTATTTCTGTTCTTGCTTAAAGAATGCGGATTGTGCCTGTACTTGACGAGCGGTGTATTAATCCCTGCGACTTTGAAGTGAAATGCAATTCTTAACCACATATCCCAGTCCTGACAGTTGACGAGTTGTTCATCGAACAATCCCGTTGTTTCGAATACCTCTTTTCGTACAACTACGGATGAGGAAATTATAAAGTTCTGTTCGTAAAATAATTGTATAAAAATGTTACCTGATGGCAATTGTTTCTTTGTGCTTCCGTTAAGCTCACAACCCCTGTCGTCTATGTTTATATGCTTTGAGAAGACCATGCTTACTTCCGGGTGTTGCTGAAAGTACCCCACGTCAGTCTGTAATTTTTCCGGCAGCCAGAGGTCGTCCGCATCAATAAAAGCTATATACTTGCCTTGTGCGGATCGAATTCCGGCGTTTCTTGCTATAGGTAATCCTCTGTTTTGTTCAAATTGAATGTATTTTATCCTTTGGGAAAATGGTTCTAATACCTCTTTTGTGTTGTCTGTGGATCCGTCATCTATTACGATAATTTCATAAGAATTGTAGGTCTGAGCAAGAATTGATCCGATTGAATGGGGTAAAAAAGCTGCACAATTGTATGCAGGTAATATTATGCTTACAAGAGGTAAGTTATCAGGCACGATATTAAATTCCTTTGATGGCGTTAATGAATTTTGGGACATTTGCCTTTAATGAATAGTGTGATTCTACCGTTCTTTTGCCTTCAAGTCCTATGCGTTCCCGAAGGGTCTTGTCGTGTGCAAGGAGGTTTATCTTTTCAGTCCATTCCTGATTGGACGACGCAAATAAACCATTAACACCTTCCTGTATGATTTCATTGTGTACGCCTACAGGAGAACAGACAACGGGAATTCCTACAGAGAGATATTGTAGTAACTTTGTTGCACATTTGCCTTTTGTCCATTCGTGATTGGGTAAAGGCGCCAGACCTATGTCAATATCCTGTAAATCTGAGTTTTCGTCCACCATTGTCCAGGGCTTTTTGATAACGGGCATCTTCTCACACTCAAAAAAATCGTTACAGATAATCTTTAGTTCTATAGCTTCACGTTGGCTTGCTAAATGATCAAAGGCAGGGGTCAATTCCTTTAAGAACGGAAGCGAAGATTTGCTGCCGATCCACCCGATAGTAACCTTTTCTTTATTCCTGCTATAATCTTTCATTGTGTATTTACTCGTATCAATTGCAGTAGGTATTACGATTATATTTTTATTGTAAGGTAATGCCTGCATTTTTAAATATTGATTACCGGCTATAATCTGTTCACTGTATCGTATCATTCTGGCAAATGTCCTTCTCCGCTTGAAAGATCGTCCTCCGCCATCCACAGGACTCTTATACATAACGGCATCGTCAAAGTCGTAAATGATCTTGATGCCTTTCCTCTTAAGATACCAGAGTTGCCACTGCCACAGCCGTTTCTTTTGAACAAAGAGTATATCGTAATCCTGAATCTCAGAGAATAATTTCATCCACTTCCAGAAAGAATCCGGAAAGAGCGCAACCTTTGACTCTATTTGAGATTCCTTGAGGTAAGGAATGTATTGTAATACCCTGTATCTGCTTGCAGGGTGTTCCCACTCCTGAATGAGAAAATAGACTTTCTTCATGGTGAAACTTTTGGATTCCATACGTGTTTTCGCTGTATGCTTAACTGTATAATTGCTTGTAACGTTCGTTTGTTTTCGCTATCAAGGTGTTCCATTCCTGAATACGCTCGATAAAATCGCAACCTATCAGTGTAAGTAATACAGTTAGGTAAAGATGCGTTTAATTGTGACAAATTTTTGATCTTCTTTTTGAGAGTGATTTTTTTGTTAAAACATACCCGGTCTAAATCCAGATAAAAAAAATCCCACGTATCCGGCAATTCCATAATCATAATATTATTTGCCTTTAAATCAGCATGATAAACGCTGGAGTGGTGCAGTTGTTTAAAAGATTGCGCCAGACAGGAGATAAACAGCTTTTTTTCCCCAAAAATACCCGGGTCGGAAGGATTAGAAAACCTCTCACTGACGTATTTGTTGCAAGGAAGGCAGGCAGAAATATCCTCCATAATGATGAAGCTCTTTTCTATCCTGGCCAGCTTTTTTTCTTCAAGTAAAGCGAAGGGCTTAGGTGTTCGAAGATTTAATGCCATTAAACCATGTGCAGCCAGCCACGCCTTTCGTGCAGGAGAGGCGCTGAAAAAATAGAAAAATCTCTTAATTAAAGATGGATATTTATATTCTTTGATGCACACACTTTTAATACTTCCGCTGGATACCGGCACAATAGTGATGGCTGTTTTAGGGGATTTTTTTATGACACTGTTTAATCCTTCCTTTATGAATGCAGTGTGTTTATTGATTAGTTCTGATAATGAACCGGCGTTCCACTCATTTCTCATATTTATTGTATAATTGTTGTGCCTGACAATTTTAAACACATTGTTATTTTTTAAACATTTTTTTGTCCTGCTGTTCCAGAGCCTGCGCTTGATCCTGAGGACTTCTTCAAAAACTGCCCTGCGAAAAATTGCCCTGTTTTTGGATTCTGATAGTTGGTTTGTATAACTATCTATCAATTCTTCTATTTCTTCACTTGTACAGGTATCAATAAGAGAATAGATTAATCGTGATAATTCCCGAATCTTCCATGTCAGAGGTATTTCCCTCGTAAATTTAGTACGTCCGGTATCGAGCAGATAAAATTCGGTTGTGTTGTCCTTGTTAACAAGTATGTTTTCTGCATGAAGCTCGCCATGGACAATTCCACAATCGTGTATCGTTTTGACGGAAAAGGCGAGGTGTTTGATTATATTGTTTTTCTTTGAGAAATCGGGATTGGCTGAGGTTTGCTGTGAATCAAATAACAGTTCCTTCACCGGTATACTATTGGGTATTGCCTTTGAAATTATGTAACAGTCTTTCAGCATTCCCAAACGTCTCCTTTCTCCAACTGCGACAGGTTCGGCTGTAAGCAGGTTTTTCGCGAGCAATAAATGACTATTTTCCCATTCTCTTTGCGCCTTGGATGTGGAAAATAACGATTTGAGGGCGTCCGGTAGTTGTCTTGTTGTATACTGCTTTATATAGAATGACCGGTTATTGTTTGTATATTTTGATACTTTTTTAAAATATCCGCTGTGAATTATTTCGCAGTTTTTTCCATTAGCCATCGAGTCTAAGATTTCTTCCAAAATGTCCAATGAGACACCTTTTACCAGCCAATGAATGTTGTTTATGGTGTGACGGTGAGCATCTTTTTGTGTTAAGTTAAAATAAATATTTACCACGGATTTTTACGAATTAATATTTATGACCTTTTGATAGATACGAAGTGTTTTTTCAACGTTAGCTTCGAAGGAATACGTCTCTGATTTTTGCCTTGCAGCAGAACCCATTTGGTTTCTTTTGCCTTCCTCTAAAAGTAAATTAATATAGTGTGCTATTTCTTTCGCATCGATGGGGTAATTAATAACAAAACCGTCTTTGCCGTGTGTAATGACCTCTGAAACGCCGCTGGCCCTGCTTGCAATAACCGGGAGTCCTGATGCCATTGCCTCCAGACATGCAGTGCCGAAGGCATCGTACTCACTTGGAAAAACGAAAATATCGCCTGCCGCATATATTTCCTGGATATTTTTGTATACGCCGGCAAAGATTATCTTATCGGCAATGCCATTATCTTTTGCAAGTTTCTGGTACTTTCTTACTTTTCCTTTCCCTACGACGAGCAGTTTTAGTTTTTTATCTTCGTCAATCAAAGGGAATGCATCTATGACATATTTTAAACCTTTTCTCTTAAATCCGGAACCAACAAACAGCAAAAGAATTTCATCCGGCGCTACGTTATATTTTGCTCGTATAGCGGTTCTGTATTTTAGCCTGTTTTGAGGAGTAAATACCATAGTATTAACTCCATTATAAACAACCTCTATATCATTTGCAGGTAATTTGTAATGATGTATGATTTCTTTCTTACATTGTTCTGATATGCAAGTAACTTGTTTATAGAGTTTTCTTTTAAAAATGATCTTTTCAAGAAGGAGGATGCTCATATGTCTGGGATTAAGGCACATGATAATCTTGCCAAATACAGAGTGCATCAAGGGGTAGGTATGCATCATATAATCCCAATGGCATCCGCCTCCCACCCGGTAAATATCCTGAAATAGTGTTTGTGTAAATCCATGGACGATATCAAATTTTATTCCCGCTTTTTTAATGATTTTAGGGGCATTTAGTGCAAACGACCAGTATTTTAAGGGTGACCAGAAGGATACGGCAGGCACAGGGTGAAGAAGCAACCTTTTATCCTGATCTTGTGTGAATTTATGTGCAAATATATGAACTTCGTGTCCTTGGTTAAGCAGATGGCCGGATAGGTTGAATACATAACTTTCTACGCCGCCCTTTTCCCTTATAAACTGATATACTACCAGTGCAATCTTCATTGAAAACCAACGTTATAAATTTTTATCGGGAGAATTGTTTGCCAGTTCTTCTTTGATTATTGCCAGATTGTTTCTTGCCTTTTCGTTGTGGGGGTCAAGCCTAAGTACTTCTTCGAATTCAGAAATGGCTTCGTTTAACTGCCCGTTTTCTGCATAAATTATACCTAAATTATTATGCGCCTTTACATAATTTTTGTTAAGTTTGAGAACTTTTTTAAATTCATCGGAGGCGTTCTGTATCATCCCTTTTTGGTAATACATTGTTCCAAGGTTAAAATGGGACTGGACATAATCGGGGTTTATCTTTATAGCTTCTTTAAATGCGGTTATTGCCTGATCAAAAAGTCCACTTTTGCTGTATATCGTGCCAATATTATTATATGCTGCATGATATAAGGGATACAATCTGAGTGATTCTTTGTAGTAATCCAGCGCTTTTTCATATTTTTCTTCTCTGACGTATACATTTCCTAATGCATGGTGAAGCAATGCCGCCTTCGGCGCATCAGTAAGTGTTTTTATGAAGAAGGTCTTTTCGTCCACCCAGTCATTATTTCGGAGAAGAGTTTTGCCTGAATAAAAAACCAGGAGTACGATGAGAATTGGGATAGTTATATATTTTAGCCTCCCAATTTCCCATCCCCGGGACAGCAATGCCGAAGTTATTCCACAAAATGCAAGGGAAGGGATATATAAAAACCTTTCTGCGGTAACAAAACCCATATCCCACGGCGCCGAGATACGAACGAAATTGGATAGCGGCAACAACGTTACCAAATAAAAAAGTATTAAAAAAGACATAGTAGCCCATCGTTTTTTCAACCACACAATCAAAAAAATAAGAAAAGCGACGCCAAAGATGGATAAAATAACTGTAGGTTCGGATACGGAAAAAGACATGGGATTCTGAATATATGCGCTCAGGCGGACGGGGTAAGCGAGTTTGAATAAGTAAAGCAAGATAGTTTTTATAAATGAAATTGCCGTTGGATAAAAGCCTGTCATTTCCTCCCCGCCCGGATTGACAACGGTATGGATCCCTAAAATAAAAAACCGGATGAGGCCGTATAAAAGGATGATAAAAAAATAAGGCGTACTTAAGAGCAATGATATTTTATATTGCCTTCCGTTCCTCAATCCTGCAAAGTAATAAGTATAAGCAATTATTAGAAAGGGTAGCGTTGCTGCCATCTCTTTACAAAGCATAGCGATTACAAATAAAACGACAGAACATGCATAAAAAACCTTGCCTTGTTTAAAAACCAGTTTTAGCGCTTCCGGGCTGTTCAAGAGACGAGTATTTTCGTTTGTTAGCAGAGGCTTTATTGTTCTTTGGTATAAGTAAAAAGCAGATAAAAAAAACATGCCCGCAGTGACATCAGTACGGCCGGATATCCACGTTACTGATTCGGTATGAATGGGGTGGCAGGCAAACAGTAGAGAAGTAACGACAGAGGCATAACGATTGCGAAATAATGCATTAAATATCAAATAAACAAAAATGCAGCTAATGGTATGAAAAATCATATTTGAAAGATGAAAACCCCACGGTTTTATTCCCCATAGGGCATAATCAATCATATAGCTGAGGCTTATAATGGGACGGTAGTAACCATATTTGAATTCAATGGTATCGTCAGTTGTATCAAAGAAATCCCTTACAAAATTTTCCCAGAAACAACCCCATTTCCCGACACCTTCGTTATCAACAATCAAAACCATATCGTCCCAGACAAAGCCGTTACTTAAGGCATTCAGGTAAACCAGGAAAGAGATTGAAACAATAGAAAGGATGGGAAAATAATGGCGTATTTTGGTCATCATTTATAATAAATATAAGTCTTTCATGGCATATTCTCAAGATAAATCAGGATGTATCTCCAGCCTTAGTTGAAATTTTTCAAGAAACTGAAAGAATCATGAAGGAAACAGTACTCCTTTTTCTCATTTTTTTACGGGACTTACAAGGACGTAAGTTTTCCCACGGACAGCCTGGGTTGCCAGAACCTGATGGGAACAAGCAGATTGGATTTGTTGGTAATACTGAGCGGTCATAAGAAACAGGTTGTCGTCTTCCATTTTCAACCGTTGGCATATATCTTGTTTGTCGGTTGTTAAAAAAGAAATGTGTATATTTGGTATGATACTGAAGTACCATTTTGCTATTTTTGAGGGATTCCAAAGTAAATCCGAGCGTTCAAAAACAGTTTCAGGTATACCCCAAAAATAAAGTGTGCGTTCGGAGGTTCGAGTCTGTTGCGCAATTGCCATAGTTAATTTTTGGATTTCTGACCGATGTGAGGCATATCGTAAGGGGAGTATGACGAATGCCATAGCGTAAACCAGCAATACTATGGGAATAGCATATTGAACCAGACGAGAATATCTTCCGGCGATAACTATCCAGATTACGATACTGCTTACAGCCAATAAGAGGGCGATTACAGGATGTGGATTTAGTATCAATGTGGAAACCCTTGAATCTACTGCCCTGAGAGAAAAGAGATCGTAACAGCAGTTTGGAAGCAAGAGAAAAAATCCGTAAGACAGGAATACACAAGATAGTGTGTTCTTCCAGCTAATTTTGGTTTCAGAGAATGCCTCCGTGAAGAATTTCCCTATCAGGACAGAAGCAGCCGGGTACATCGGCAATAAATACCAGTGTAGTTTGTTTTTAAAAAAAAGAAGTATAGTTCCGAAACTTACCAGCCATATAAACGGGAGAATTCGACGGTCTTTCCTCCATTGCGGGATTTGAAAAAATGCCCAGACCAAACACGGCAGCATCAGTAATGACCAGGGATAAAAACCTTTTAGCATTGTTTTTCCGACAAAGAGAATTCCACCGGTTAAACTCCGCGCCTCATTTACTCCCATACCGTATTCTGTTGAAGTTGCCCGGTTATAAACCTGTTGGATAAAAAATTCATTAAAAAATACCTGCTTGTGTATCAGTATCATTGCAATAATCCAGCCGGCAGAAATAACCAGGAACGAGAGAATAGATTGAATGATGCTGGAGGCGCTGTAATTCCTCCATTTCCCGGTGACTAGCAGATACAGGAAACCAATTCCAAATGGCAAAAAGCCGGCAAAATTCTTAGTAAGCGATGCTAACCCCATAATGGATAAGCTTATCAATAATAAATGGGGTTTTTTCTCACTGCGAATCAACAGGTACAAACTGCTTACCAGGAAAAATAACAGAATGGCATCCATTTCGCCAGTTTTGGCGCAATGTTCATAAATAAAATGAAAACATGTTGCGAGAGAAAACCCCGACCATAGAGCCGCCTTCTCACCGAATAGTTCTTTTGCCAGCAAAACAGTAAAGAAGACACATGCTACGGCAGATGAGGCTGACCAAAACCGGATTACCCATTCGGAAGTTCCAAAGAAACGAAAGCACAATGCCGTCATCCAGAATTTCAAAGGAGGTTTGTTAAAACAGGGTTTTCCCTGGACATGTGGAGTGAGCCAATCTCCTGTAATTAACATTTCCCGCGAAATAATGGCATAAAGCGCTTCGTCTCCATTATGAAGGCTGTTACTGCCCAGATTATAAAAAATAGTAAAGGAAGAGAAAACAATCAGGGAAAAGAGCAGGGTGCGGAATTTCGTTAAGTAAATGAAGTATGGAAGAGATGGCTGATTATTGCACACGTTTTTGAATATTAGAAACTTCTGCCAAAGGGAAAAAACAGTTTTCTACTGTATATAACCGAGGCTTCGCAGCATTTCTTCTTTGTCTTTCTGAAGTGGTTTTTTCTCGCCTGTCTTGGGAGCTGGTGGTAAGGAAAGAACAAGTTTCTGAAGGATTTCATTCTGCTGCTGGGTTTTTTCGGGTTGTAAAGTCACCAGGTTGTTCCGTTCCGCGGGGTCATTCGTGAGATTGTAAAGTTCTTTGGACTGGGTTTTATCATTAATAACCAGTTTCCAGTTTGACCCAATAAGGGCATTCAATGGAGGAGCAATGCCATTATTGAGTTGGGCAAGTACATATCTTTCTTCTCGCGGAGAAACTTGTCCTTTCTGATCAATCAATGCACGTCCCTGCCAGGATAGAGGCGCTTTGCCTCCTGCAATGCCCAGCAAGGTAGGAGCAACATCTATAAGGCTAGCCACTTCTTTGGAATTCGCGATGGATGTTATGCCAGGCAGCCGTATGAAGAGTGGAATGCGTACGGTATTATTGTAGAGATTTCTGGCATGGCCGAGCCTGCCGTGTTCCATGAATTCTTCCCCATGGTCGGCAGTGAAAACCATGACATATTGTTCCAGCGACGGGAATTCCTGGAACAGTTTATTGATTTGCTCGTCACAATAGTTAATTTCCGAATCGTAATGTGATTTAGCCAATGTCAGAATGCGCTGCCCTTTATTTTTGATCGTCTGGCGCATCTGTACGGGGCGTAATAAAGAACTAACCATACCGGACTCCTCTTCCGTTTCGTCGTTTTGATATTGTTTCAGCCATGGTTGCCGTCCTATGTAAGGGATATGAGGATCAAAGTAATGTAGCCAGATAAAAACAGGTCCCTTTTGTGATTCGATTTCGCGCTTCCATTTTAGAAAGAAGCTATTGACTTTTTCTGCGGCACAAAACCCGACACAGGCATATCGGTCAAACCCGCGTCCAAAGCCAAGTTCTTTCGTAAGATGATAGTTGGCAGTTACAGCGTATGTACGATATCCCAGCGCTTTCAGTTGTTCCGGTAAATTAGGTAATTTTTTTGGAACAGGTGCTTGTTTGTAAATATGCCCATTTTTAACGGATCCTCGCATTATTCCATGCGAGGATGGATATACACCGGTTACCAAAGAAGTCACCGCAGGAACTGTCCATGATGAGGTACTGTAAGCATTGTTGAAAACAATTCCATGCTCGGCCAGCTTTCCTAAAAAAGGAGCGGTACTCCTTTTGTAACCGTAAAACGGCAGACGGTAGACGCTCAGAGTATCTACGGTTATGAGGAGAAATGACGGGGGGATCTTTTTAGTTGTTGGACCATTTGTTTCTGAAGCATAAGAAAAAGTCGCCAGCAGGCAAACCAGCAGAAATACCGCAACCTTTGGGATAGTTTTTTTATATTCCATAATGAATAAAAAAGGGTTTTTCTATACCCTGAAAGATACCGAAAAACCCTTTAAATGAAAAATTCTGAGACAATTATTTATTAGAAATTTTATCTCTCTATCTTTTTAAACTGGAAATTGACAATGAAATCGCTTTCTTCGCCTTTCTTTATATTAAGTTTTATTCTCTTGGAGCTCCCCAACCCGACCTTGCTGGCGCTTAAAGTATAGGTCTGGCCAGGCTCAACGTTAAGAATATAACCACCGTTACTTTCAGATGTAGCTGACTGCGATGCGCCTTTTAAAGGCTTTGCCGTTACTTTCGCATCAGAAACAGGATGAAATGCCTTATCCGATACATATCCATAAACTGTTAGTGATGATGAGGCTTTAAGATCAAAAACCGCACCCTCCATAGCCAATTTTTTACCTTCCGCTGCATACGCAGAAGATGAACCCATTCCTGCTATTCCTAACACTACGCCAAAACATCCCGCCAAACATAGCGTAATCCATTTCTTACTCATAGCTATCTCCTTTCTTTAAATGTGTGCCGACTGCATCATTAAAGTTAAATCATTATATTCTCTTTGTATTTTTTTTCAACCAGAGAATTAGAAATAAATGTACCTATTTTTTCGCCTTGCCCTTTGCCTTAGGTTTCGGAGTTGCTTTTGGCTTTGATTTTTGCTTTGGTGTTGACTTTACAACTGTTTTCGCTTTAGCTGTTTTTCCCTTTCCAGCCAGAATCTGCTCAGCCTCTTCACTGTCTGCATCCATAATATATTTTATACCAGTTACTTCCGCGGCCTCGCGTGTCAGAGTTACAATATCATTTCTTGTTAAATGTTCCAATGCAAACTTTCTTGAACCGCACATCAATTGTCGCAGTCCCTGTGATAAACGTTGATAATATGAATAAACTCCAAGCGCTCCTGCCGGGACTTCCTTGCCGTTAGAACCGAATAGCCTCTTTGCCCTGGAGGCCAAAACGAATATCTCGTCCATTGTCCTGCCATAAGGTTCGATAGTCTTATCTACTGCATTTTTATTAATTTGCTCGGAGACTAGTTTCCCGACATGTGCGGCACATAGCGGCGAGCGTGCCATACCAACGGCCTTGACGTAAGGGGCGCCGAGTGCCATAGCCTTAAAGATGTCATCCTCAAAGGCAAAACCGCCTGCAAGGATAATATCCGGAACGTACTGCCCCTTTGATGCTAATTTATGCACATAATTATAAGTAAGAGCGGCGATGTACAAGGTTGGCACTCCCCATTCATTCATCATATGCCAGGGGCTCATGCCTGTTCCACCGCCAGCGCCATCTACTGTTAATACATCGACTCCGGCAATAGAACAATAACGAACCGCCCTTGCAAGGTCAGCGGGTCTGTAAGCACCCGTCTTCAGGAAAACATATTTTGCGCCTGCCTTCCTTAACGCTTCGACCCTCTTTACAAATCCCTCTTCATTGACCATTCCAACCCTGGAGTGTCTTTCGAATTCCTTGAATGCCTTGCCAAAGACAGAAGCTACTGCATTGTCATACGGATCAGGGAGCACAATATAGCCGCGGTCTCTTAACAATCTTGCCTTTTCGAGATTATTAATCTTAACTTCTCCGCCAATATCCTTGGCGCCTTGCCCCCACTTCATTTCTACCGCCTGGACGCCTAATTTATTTATACCGTACTCAAGTACGCCTAATCGGCTGTCCTCGACGTTTTCTTGCATTACAATGATTCCATAACCGTCCTTCTGCCAATTCTGAAAGGTTTTTACACGATATTCGATATCGGGGCAGTGGGTTATTTTTCCATTTTCCAACTTGGTATTAACGTCCATGCCGCCTACGTTTTCACCAATAGTCAATCCGGTACCAGAAATTGCAGAACCAATAGCCAGTCCGTCCCAATGCGTTTTTGCAACGTTTGTCGAACCCAGACCGGGAATCATTATTGGTAATCTTAATTTAATTCCCTTGTCTTTCCCCAGCCTTGTTTCCGCGTTTACGTTCTCAAAAATTGCCTTGTCGCTGTCAGCCTCAATTCCAACTGCTCCAACAGCCGTACCCATGATATTTAAGTGTGAAAAATCTACGGGATATTCCTTGTCTGCCCCGGCTGTAATAGTTCCAAAGGGTTGTGGATACAAATTTTCCGAAGCCCTAAAGGCAGATTTTCCAATCTCGCAAAAACCCGGACAATCATCCACGCAAACCGAACACATACCGCTAGCGGGTGTTCTGTCATTGGGTGTTCTGTTTTTTGTACGTGTCGCTGCTGATGCATTTGGTTTTGAAAACGACATTTTCAAACCCCTTTCTTATGAATTAGTTATAATGAATATAATTTTAACTTTATAGTTTATTTACGGTTTCAAACTTTGAATATATACACATTTTCAAATTTACTGTCAATATAATTTTATAAGAAGTAAAACTCCTTGTAACCAGACAAAATGTAGCATAAGGCATGCCAATATGTTCT
Organism: Planctomycetota bacterium; assembly: GCA_023261485.1. GTDB lineage: Bacteria > Planctomycetota > Brocadiia > Brocadiales > Brocadiaceae > Wunengus. The sequence goes on along the minus strand of JAHFOY010000013.1, from coordinate 7,032 downwards.
TAAGATAAAAAAGCCGGTTTTTTATTACTGAGAATGTATTTTCTTCCATTGTTGTATCTTAATGAAATTGCATTTACTTGCAATAAAAAGAATTATAATTTATTTGTAAACAAAAAAAGGAAAATATATAATTTATTTCAAATTTCAAAGTAAAGCATTGGCTGAAAATAACCTATAGAGCGGTAGTTTGTTCTCGCACAAAGGGGGGTTAAATGAAAATTGCTAAACCACAAATAAAAATAAAGAACGATGGTGCGTCTATTAAAGAAAAGGTTGGGAAGATAAAGAGGGAAGTAGGGAAGGTTATTGTAGGTCAGGAAGAAATGATCGAGAGTATTATTGTTGCGCTTCTATCAGATGGGCATATTCTATTAGAAGGTTATCCGGGACTAGGCAAGACAGTTACCGTAAAAACTGTTGCCCGTGTATTGGATGCAAAATTTCAAAGGGTACAATTTACGCCAGACCTTATTCCCGGCGATATTACAGGATTTGAAATGTGGGATCCGGAATCAAGGAAGAGCAGGATACAAAAAGGCCCTGTGTTTACCAATTTATTACTTGCAGATGAAATTAACCGTGCGCCCGCAAAGGTTCAAAGCGCCCTTCTTGAGGCGATGCAGGAAAAACAAGTAACTATTGGCCGGGAAACTTATCATTTAGAGAAATTATTTCTCGTACTGGCAACGCAGAATCCCATTGAAATATCGGGAACGTATTTGTTACCAGAGGCTGAAATAGACCAGTTTATGTTTAAACTGAAAGTATGTTACCCGACGTATGGAGATGAAAGGGAGATTACAGAAAGGCAAATTCGGGACGACGAGGCTGAATTAGACGTTGTCTTGACTCAGAAAGAATTGCTCTCATTAAGACATACTATTGCAGAATGGCTGCCTTTGCATGAAGAATCTGCCATCGTAAAATATATAACACGATTGGTCAGAACCACAAGACCGGAAGAAGGTAATGGGGAGCTAAGAAATCTCGTAATGTATGGGGCGTCGCCCAGGGCGTCTATTGCTTTAGCGAAGGCATCGCGCGTATATGCCTTTATTCATGGAGAAGATATGGTCTTACCCGAACATGTCCACAAAATGGCTTATCCCGTCCTTCGGCATAGGATTATCCTTACCCATGAGGCTGAATCTCAGGGCATTGATGCTGATGCTATCATAGATAAAATACTTCATCGTGTCCCAATATTGGAATAGACCAAATGAAGAGGCGGATAAGGCTCTATTTACAGCGATTGATTGGCAACTTCTTTGATGGCACGTTTTCCAGCTATTTAAACGCCCCGCATGGCCTGGAACTTGACGAACTACGGCAATACCAACCCGGTGACGATCTCAGGTCTGTTGATTGGAAGGCAACGGCAAGGACTGGGAAACTCCATGTACGCATGAAATTGGTGGATAAACGGGTAACTATCATTTTTCTTATAGACAAAAGCAAATCAGAGAAGTTTGGTTCTTTTCTAAATACCAAAGAAGATATTCAATCAGGCGTCCTTTCGATTCTCGTTAATGCTGCATCTGAAACTGGCAATGAGATAGGATTTATTACCTTTACGGATAAGATAGAGAACTATATTCAACCCAAGGCCGGAGAAAAAGAGGCATTGAAAAATATAAAAAATATTTTACTCGAGACGCCGGCAAGTAGCCGTACCGATTTAAATAGTGCATTTAAATTTTTAAACGAAAAAATTCCTCCTACGGCGCTGGTGTTTATCCTGTCGGATTTTTTAGCGCCTTATAATTGTGAGCAATCGCTGAAGACGCTATCCTATTTGCATGAAGTAATTCCTATTGTTATTACAGATAAAATGGAAACGAACTTGCCTGACGCACCGGGATTTCTGACCGTTCAGGATATAGAAACCGGGACTATAAAATCTCTGGACATTTCAACAACACTAAAGAAAACTAATCCATACCTGGGTTTATTTAGGAGATTGAACTTGGATTACCTTGCGTTATACAACGATGAAGATGAGGAAATCTGGATAAAAAAAATCTCGGAATTTTTCGATAGACGTATCAGGAGAGGGGGGAGAAGGAGGCGATGAGATATACTTTTATTAGCTTATTCATTATTGCTGTCTTTTTAGGAAGCGGTTCTATTCATTTAAGTGCACAAGAGCAATCCCAGTCCCAGGAGCAGGCTGAGGAGAGCCAGGAGCTTGTTCTGACCGACAAGCCGCTCGAAATCTGGACGTTTATTGATGATTACAGGGCAATCACGGGCAGGACACTTCATCTGACTGTTCAGGTAATATGGAAGTTGGGAATAACGGTAAATCTGGAAGGGGTTGATAAAACCGATCTGTCTCCATTTAAGATTGAAGGTATAACTATTGGGGAGCGCCAGATATTTGATAATGAGCATGATTATATCGTAATTACCTATACACTCTCGTTACCTCCGAATGTCGGGGAAGGCATTTATTCTCTTCCTGCTTTCACACTTCCATACAGGAATGAAGTTGACAAGACCGAAGGAAAGGCGGCTTCCTCGCCTGTTGCAATTAAAAAAGTGCCGATACTTGTTGAAGGAAAGGTAGATAAAGACGTCATCACAATCGGTGATCGCATTAATTACGCCCTTACAATCCGCCACGAAAATAATGTGAAGTTAGTATGGGAAAACATAGAAAAGCTGAATTTTTCCCCATTTGATATTTTGGAAAGGGACGTAGAAAAACGGACAGAAGGAAATATCGAAAAGATATTAATAAACTATACCCTTTCTTTGTATGAAACGGGGGGGAAAAAAAAGACATCCGAAATCCCCGAACTGACAATTTTATATTACAAAGAATCAAAACCGCAGCCAGGCGAACCAAAGGGCGATGCTTCTCTCATTGAGACAAAGGAATCTAAGGTTGACTCCATTCCTGTTGTCATAAACAGCCTTTTAAAGGCTGTAGACGTACCCCTGGAGGGGATCAAAGGTCCCGTGTATTATTCGGAAAAGGATGTCTTTTTAAAAGGGTACTTATTTATGGGTTTAGGCGCCATTATAGTACTCTTTTTAGGTATAGCAGCCTTGCGTTCAATGGCAGGAAAAATATCACCGGTTTCACCAAAACCCGTAATTGAAACGCCCCAAATTGCGCTGGAAAGATTGAAAAATATTACAAAGTCATTTCAATTTACAAACGAGGATACGGAGGATCGGAAGAATATCCACAATATAGACAAGGCTTTCAGAACATACTTAGGAACACTCATGGGCATTTCAAACGAAACTGCGCAATCTTCCACAACTTCGGGTTTTCTGAACCACAATACACAAAAACGATTGTCTGCGGAAACTTCAACCTTTACCCAAACTGTGCTAAAACAACTCGATAACCTTATCTATGGAAGGCGTGTCTTAAAAGAAGCGGTTGACAAAATGCTGCTGGGAATAGAAGAAATTATAAAATTAACCACAGTCGGTAGAAATAAATGATCTTTGCAAACCCATGGATGCTTTTGCTTCTCGTACCTTTTGGTATATTATGCTTTTTTTGGAGAGAGAAGAAGTTCCTTGGGTATTCGAGTCTCTACCATGTGAGAGAACCGGCTGGATTCAAGAAGATTGTGACTAAACTGCCTAAACCCGTATTTTTTGGAGCCGTATTTTTTGCAATCGTCGCTATTTCACACCCTCAGACAAAATATTACAAAGAAGAAACGACGTTGCGCGGACGGGAGATAGTCCTTTCCATAGACACCTCTTTCAGTATGACGGGGACGGCCATTGAAACCATCAAAAAGATCGTTGGAGATTTTATAAAGAAAAGGCCGAATGACCTTATCGGTATTACCATCTTTGGCACTGATGCAGCCCTCATTGTTATACCCACGATGGAAACTCAATTACTTGAAAGGTCTTTGGAGCGTGTTCAGGCATCCCAGGTTGGTTATCAGACTTCGATAGGGGAAGGCCTTTTTACCTCCATTACCGCAATGTTTGAAGAAGAGATGGGAAGGAAGTTTACCTTTACAGAGTTAAGAAACAGCATTAATAAGCAATATCTTGGCGACTATGCCGTCTCCTTTGTCAAAGAAATGGAAAAGAGGGGGGTGCTGAAAAATAAACTCATTATCCTGTTTACCGATGGGATTTATAACATCGGTATCTCGCCCGACAGGCCGCTGCGTTTGTTGAGAAGGATGGGAATAAAGGCGTATGTAGTGGCGGTAAAGGCGTCCGATGTCACTGGTGTAGATCCAGAGGTCGCCGCACAACATATAGAGGAATTGAAAGAGGCTGTTGAGTCAACGGGCGGAAAGTATTTTCATGCAGAGAATTTTGAAGAAGTCGCCGGATTTTATGATGAAATTGATACGACAGAAAAGGACAAGATCGTCATAGAAACCGTTTCAAAGAAAAAAGACCTTTTGGTTTATCCTGTGTATGCGAGTCTTTTTTTCCTGGTAATTTCTATTTTTATCGAAAACGTATGGGTGCGGATTCCATAGAACTAAAGATTAAAGATTCAAATTCAAAATTAAGTTTTTATAGGAGGTAGTTATGTCTTTAAAAAATCTTACAAAGTTATTTCTTCTGTTTCTGGCCTGCGGCTTGATGTTTTATGGCTATGGATATTATAAAAAATACAATACGGTGACACTACTGGAGGAAAAGATTAAAATGGGGAGATATAAAGACGCCCTGAGCGCCATCCAGCGATTGGAGAATTCCCTCACATTCAGGATTTCAAGCAAAATAGCCAAGGAAGACCCGGTAATTGCATACAACAAAGGGGTAGTGTATGCCCTGATGGAAAACAGGAAAAAGGCGGGCGCCGAGTACCGGAAGGCCATGGAAACAAATGATCCTGCGTTGAAGGCGAGGGCAATTTATAACAATGCGAACCTTATCGCAGCAGATATGGATTTTTCTACTGCTGCCATGCAATACGCCGAGGTGTTGAAGATTGATGCGAATGACTTCCAGGCGAAGAAAAATTTAGAGAGGATGAGACTGGGTGAACAGCAGTTTAGCACAATGTTTACCCCTGAACAACAGGAGCGGGAAGACAGGATAGAGGCATTGAAACTCATTCCGTGGGGAACGAAGTACAAATATAGCGGAGAACAGAAAATTCGCTGGTAATTTTAAATATGTTATTTTTCAATTACGAAGAATATAAAATTGTTGTTTATGCCGTTTCCGGTCTAATCTTTCTCTTGTACCTGTTTCTTTACTGGAGAAAAGCAGTGTGGTTGAAGACCTTTGGGCAAAAGTCTTTCGTAAACAGATTTAGTAAAATTCCTAAAATCTACCGAAATATTTTGAAAGGTATGAGTATCAGCGCTGCCTGTTGTGTTTTAAGTTTAGTGGTTTTGCAGCCAAAATGGCAAACAACACGCGATCAATATGAAAAAGAAGGGTTGGAGATTGTATTTGTGCTCGATGTTTCGATTAGCATGCTTGCAGAGGATGTAAAACCCAACCGACTGCTGCGGGCGAAAATGGAAATAGCCAATCTTGTTCATGGATTGGAAGAAGATCGTGTCGGCTTGGTGGTCTTCGCAGCACGGGCATTTTCTCTGCTCCCTTATCCGACGAATGATTATGACAGGGTCTTCCTGCGCATCCTGAATATGGTCAATGAAAATTATGTGCGTTTTGTGCCTTACGGGACGAATATAGGCAATGCATTTATTCTGGCAATGAATTCCTTCAGCAAGGATAAGGCAAAAAAGGTAATGATACTTCTCACTGATGGCGAGGAGCAGATCATCACACGGAGCCAGGTTGCAGAGGCTGTAAAGCTGCTGTTGGAAAGGAGGGATATTGCTATCTATGTAGTTGGAATTGGAAACACCAGGAAGGCATCGCCGATACCCAGGAGAGACAAAGATGGGAATATTGCAGGTTATGAAGTTACGGAAGACGGAGAAACCATTTATACCAAACCTAATCCGGCATTTCTAAGAGAGATTGCAGATGTGGTTGGCGGAACTTATCAGCATGATGCCACGGGTGACGAACTCAAACACATCTTCGCGCAGGTTATTGAAAAGCACAAAAATATCATAGGGGTCGAAAAGAAGACTATTATTAGAGATGTTTCGCAATATTTTTTGGGAGGTGCGCTGGCGCTGCTTGCATCGTATTTTATTCTGTAACAAAATGGTGTAAATCCAAAATGTTTTGATGGTCTTTGAGGCACAGAAGGGAGGATCTGCACCCCAAGAGACCATCAATACATTTTAGACATATTTTACCTGAGCGTTTTTAGAAATCCTTGAAAGCCTCATCATTCATGGGGAAAATCTCGTCAGTGTCCGACATGGCCAAGCTTTTTTTACCGTTCCCACGACCATTTCCGTTACCATTTTTTTTCATGTGAACGATATGTTCATTATTCAATCTATTGTGTGATATCTTTTTATCGGTTACACCGGATTTACTATATATCATTTCATTCTTCACCGCAGTCTTTTTGGTTATCAGCGGCTTGTTTACTTTTGTTTCTTCTTTCATTTCCTGTGCTTCTTTATTCCCAACTTCACCGGCAATCCTATCTACGAGGGAGAGTAAACTTTGTGCCTGCGCCGATAACTCCTCACTGGCTGCTGCTGTTTCCTCTGCATTTGCGGCATTTTGCTGGATGACCTGATCCATCTGAGATATGGCTTTTCCTACCTGTCCAACGCCTTCAGACTGTTCTTGTGAGGCATTGGATATCTCATTCACCAAATCGGTTACCTTCTTGACATTTTTCACAATTTCTTTAAGGGATGTTTCTACCTTTTTGGTTAAATCTACACCAACGTCTACCTTCTTTACGCTATCTTCTATAAGCTGTGCCGTATCCCTTGCAGCGCTGGCGCTTCGTTGAGCCAGGTTTCTTACCTCTTCGGCAACCACGGCAAACCCTTTCCCGTGTTCACCCGCCCTGGCCGCCTCTACGGCTGCATTCAGGGCCAATAAATTGGTCTGGAATGCAATTTCATCAATTACCTTGATGATATTTGCTATTTGTTTGCTGCTGCCGCTTATCTCGTTAATAGCCGTGTTAAG
>JAHFOY010000125.1 GCA_023261485.1 Planctomycetota bacterium | reverse complement strand
ATTGCTGGAGGATTTTATGAAAGGTAAAAAAATCAGTTTTCTGAATTCAAATGTTACGCGCAGGATTTGGTTCTTGCCGAAGATCATCTTTATTACATTTCTGGCAATAATGCTTTTTTCTCCACTTGCCCAAGCGAAAGAAAAAATCATCATTGCTGCAGCCGCTAATTTGACTAATGCTATGGAAGAGATTTGCAAAGATTTTGAGAAAGAAAACCCCACCATCGGCGTGGAGGTATCGTACGGTTCTTCCGGCAATTTTTTTGCCCAGATTAAACAGGGGGCACCTTTCGATATTTTTTTCTCAGCCGACACAACCTTTCCCGCGCGTCTCGAAGAGGAAGGTTTGGCGGTAAAAGGGGGGAGTAAAATTTACGCCTTTGGAAGTATTGTGCTCTGGATACCGAAGAATTCTGCATTAAATCCCCGAAAGGGATTGCATATCGTTTTAGAACCAAAAGTAAAAAAGCTGGCCATTGCAAACCAAAGACTCGCGCCTTATGGCATGGCAGCAGAGGAGGCGCTTCGCTACTATGGATTATGGGACAAGGTTCAGGACAAACTGGTCTTCGGGGAAAATATTTCTCAAACAGCGCAATTCGTCCAGTCAGGCGCTGCCGATGTGGGAATTATCGCCCTGTCTCAGGCAATTTCACCAAAAATGGAAAACGAAGGAGACTATTGGATTGTTCCTGCCGAATCGTATAACAAAATTGAACAAGCCTATGTTGTATTGCAAAGAGGCAAAGACAAGTCCAGCGTCAAGACATTTTTAGAATTTGTGCAAGGAAAAAAGGGGAGAAAAATACTTTCTAAGTACGGTTTTATTTTACCCTAACCTGAATGAGTCTTCACCTGTGGCGCGGGAATTTATTCCCCGCCCAATACCGACCACAAGGGTCGGCGCTCCATGCTCTCGTTTTAAAATGGTCAAAATGTTTTCATTAAGGAACTGACATCAAATGAATTTTGCGGCACCACTTCTCTTATCTTTAAAACTTTCCCTTGTTACCATGGTCTTGTTGTTCGTTATCGGTATCCCCTTTGCCTATTGGCTTGTTTTTTCAAAGACACGATGGAGGTTTCTTGTTGAGTCTGTGGTAGCCTTGCCGCTCGTCCTTCCACCGACTGTTTTGGGGTTTTATCTCCTTATGATCATTGGAGGTAACAGTTTCGTTGGACGATGGTACGAAGCTATATTCGACAAGACACTTGCATTTTCCTTCGAAGGGCTTGTTTTGGGTTCGCTCATTTATAGCATGCCCTTTGCCGTGCAGCCCTTTCAGACAGCCTTCGCAGGGGTTGACAGGAGATTGCTTGAGGCATCGTGGTCGTTGGGTCGCTCTCATGTATATACTTTCCTTTCTGTTATTCTGCCCTTATCCCGACAGGGCATCATTACGGGTTGTGTGCTTTCCTTTGCTCACACCCTGGGCGAATTTGGAGTCGTGCTCATGATTGGTGGAAACATCCCTGGGATAACGAAAGTTGCCTCGGTGGCAATTTATGACGAGGTGCAATCGCTGAATTATGGGAGTGCGAATATATATTCGGCAATACTGTTGTCTTTCTCATTTATAATCCTTGCCGTAGTTTATTTTATAAACAGAAGATTCGTTCGGACTGTCTAATGTGCTGAATATTTCACTTCAAAAAACATGGAAAGAGTTCAGGCTTGACGTGGCCTTTGAGATTCCCCGTGGAAAGGTAACGGCGTTATTCGGGCCTTCTGGAGCGGGTAAATCAAGTATCCTGCGCATTATTTCCGGTCTGGAAATGGCCGATAGCGGAATGATCTCTTATGGAAAAGACGTATGGTTTGACGAAACGAAAGGGATTCATCTTCCACCCCAGCAGCGTTCCGTTGGATTTGTATTCCAGGACTTTGCCTTATTTCCACACCTGACGGTGGAGAGAAATGTCGCGTACGGAATAAAGGGGAAAAAACGATTGAACGAATTAAATGACCTCATATCCCTTGTAGGTTTGTCGGGCTATGAACGGCATTATCCCGCCCAGTTATCCGGCGGGCAAAAACAAAGGGTTGCTTTGATTCGGGCGCTTGCAAGAAAACCGGACATCCTCCTGCTTGATGAACCGCTTTCTGCCCTTGATTGGGAGACACGCAGGCAATTACAGGAAGATTTAAAAAGTATCGTAAAACAGTTTCACGTAACGACCCTCTACGTGACCCACGATATAACCGAGGTTTATAAACTGGCAGACTATGTGATTGTGCTGGAGTCTGGAAGGGTTGTAAAACAGGGGACGTCAGAGGAGGTTTTTCTGGGAAAAAAATTAAGTACCCGTATCCAGATTGTAGGGAAGGTAATTGGTATAGAATCTGATTCTATCATGGCATCGGTTACCGTCATGCATGACGACCAGTATTTTAAGACCCTGATTGACACAGAAGAGGTAGATAGGCTGAACTTAAAGGTTGGAGATGACGTTGTTATTGGCGCTAAATCTTCCGATGTAATCTTATTTAAAGTCTTAACACAACCTTAACATAATCTTAACAATTTCTTAACAATAGAAGGGTATAAAGTGAATTTACTATAAATAAAACTGAGGTTATTTCGGAGATACCCGGGAATTTTAAAAGAAGGTCATTTTTCTTATGCAAGTTGAAAAAGGTATAAGAGGGCTACAGAAGGCAAAGATAAAATTAGAGGAAATGGCCTTTTACTATGGGGACTATAAAGTCATAGACAATGTTTCTATGGAGTTTTGTGAATGTAAGGTTACCGCCATCATAGGGCCTTCAGGTTGTGGAAAATCTACCTTAATTAAGTCGATTAATCGCATCTCCGAGATTACCAATGATGTGCGGGTCGAGGGAAAGGTACTATTGGATAACAAAAATGTATACGATCTCGATGTCGACCTTGTCGATCTCAGACGACGCGTTGGCATGGTATTTCAGAGACCGAATCCTTTCCCCAAATCCATTTATGATAATGTGGTATTTGGTCCAAGGCTGTACGGAGTGAGTAATAAGAAACGATTGGACGAGATAGTGGAATACAGTTTGTCCAAGTCAGCCCTCTGGAATGAAGTTAAGGATCGGTTAAATCAGAGTGCGATTGGACTTTCCGGGGGACAGCAGCAACGGTTGTGTATTGCCCGTGCACTGGCGGTTGACCCTGAAGTGCTGTTGATGGACGAACCCTGTTCTGCGCTTGATCCAACGGCAACAGCGAGGATCGAAGAGTTAATTGAGGATTTAAAAAAATACTACACCATAGCGATTGTCACCCATAATATGCAGCAGGCGGCGCGCATTTCAGATTATACAGGATTTTTATTGAATGGGCAGTTGATAGAGTATAATATAACTACAGATATCTTTACAAACCCTGACAAGAAAGTTACGGAAGATTACATCACAGGGCGATTTGGATAATTATGGTGTACTATTTGGTAGCTATTCAGCCACTAATTGACACGAATATTCACAAATAGATAAACGTTAATTCGTGTTCATTCGTGGCTAAATTATTTATGGAAAGACATTTTGATCAACAATTAGGGGCTCTCAGAAAAAATCTCATTCAGATGGCTTCCGGGGTAGAGACGGCAATTGCCAATGCCGTGAAATCACTGATCGAGAGGAATGGCGAACTGGCACGCCTCGTTGTGCAGAATGATGAGCAGGTGGACGCGCTGGAACTGGAGATTGATAAACAATGCGTGGATTTGCTGGCATTACGGCAGCCTTTGGCCATCGACCTCCGGTTTATTACATCGTCAATCAAGATTACCAACAACCTGGAGCGCATGGGCGATCTCGCTGTCAATATTGCGGAACGTGTGATTCCCCTCAGCCAGGAACCGCAACTGAAACCACTCATTGATATTCCAAGGATGGCAACGATTACTCAGACCATGGTCAAAGATAGTATCGATGCCTTTGTGAACCGGGATACAGAACTGGCACGTTCGGTATACGAGCGAGACTCTACGGTAGATGCCCTGAATGACCAGATATTCCGGGAATTATTGACTTATATGATGCAAGACCCGGCAAATATAACGCGGGCTGTCCACCTGGTCCTGATCTCCCGTCATCTGGAAAGAATTGCCGACCACTCCACCAATATTGCGGAAGAAGTTGTATACATTGTCAAGGCAAAGGTCGTCAAACACCGCAGCTATAGTCCGGAAGAGCCTTAGGGTGTCTATAAAACATAAAAACGTCACACATTCACAAATAACCCCTTCACCAGTGGCAAGACCAAGTTCCATACTCTCGCATATATTATTGTCGCTTATACCCATTTGTGTTTTCCTAAATACCCTTCATAGCGGGTTTGTTTACGACGACATCGGGGTAATCGAAGATAATTATTTCATACGCTCTCTGCAGAATGTCCCAAAAGTTTTTAGCAAAGAATATTTTCACCTCGCTAACGAATTAAGCTACCGCCCTGTCGTTACCATCAGCTACTTTCTGGACTACGCTGTCTGGCGCCTCAATCCCTTCGGATACCATCTGACAAACGTTATCCTCCACACCATAAATAGTGTTCTTTTGTATGCCATACTTTTGCGGCTTATAAGACTTCGTTCTGTTGCATTGTTCTCTGCCATACTATTTTCAATTCATCCCTGCGTAACAGAGGCTGTAAATGCCATCAGTTACAGGGAAGATATATTTGCTACCCTATTTATTTTTCTGTCGTGTCTTTGCCTGATTCTGTCAGGCAAAAAGGTTTATTATGCACTATCACTACTATCCTATCTGTTAAGCCTTTTTTCCAAAGAGACGGCGATTGTGATGCCGTTGTTTATCCTTTTGTATTGGGTCTTATTTATGAGGAAATACCCTACTTCGCTTTCATCTGCTCAAAAAGATATGGCGCATTCTCTTTCTATTTCACGGTCAAATAGCGGCGAATCATTCGGTACTGCAAAATCGAGGTGGGCGAGGGATTTTATTGACTATTACCTTGGTTACGTCCTGATAAGTCTTTTTTATTTGTGCATGCGCTTTATTGTTTTAAAAAACCCGTTGGAGGTTTCCGTTGGTTATGTAAAAGGAAGCATCGCGATAAATTTCATGACGATGGCCAAGATACTGGCTTCGTATGTGAAACTCATGTTTCTTCCGTTTCACCTGAGTGCAGACTATACGATTGCCCCTGTCCTGTCAATCTTTGATGCCTCCTTCATTACGAGTCTTATCCTGCTTGCGGTTGTGGGTATTATTATTTTCAAAACTATAAATGGAATCCCATCTTTATCTGTTTTGAACAGGAATCGGATAAATAGTTTATTCATGCCTTGTTTTTTTATAGCGCTCCTGCCGGTTTTAAACATTATACCGATTGGGCACATCATGGCGGATCGATATCTCTATCTTCCGGCTGCCGGATTTTGTACCGTGATAAGCGGGCTTTTATTCCACGGGGTAATTACTCAACCTCCTGTAAATAAACAGGAGAAATTTCCTATTTATCGCCACGGGATATTAAACAAGTACACATTTACTATCCCGCTAATATCAATAATATGCGTTTTTTTTATCACAAAGACCGTTTTGAGAAACATGGACTGGCGGAATGAATATACCTTTTGGACAAAAATTCTTCGGGAGCAGCCTCAGAATTACGATGCGCACAATAACCTGGGAAATTATTTCTACAAGCAGGGGGCGCTGGATAGGGCGATTTGTGAACTGGAAGAGGCCGTCGGATTGAAAAAGAATTATCCCGAAGGGCATAACAGCCTGGGAACGATGTATATAGACAAGGGGCTTATTGACAAGGCTATTACGGAGTATGTTGAGGCAGTAAAATATAGGCCTGTATTCCCACAGGCTTACTATAACCTTGGGAATGCCTATATTAAAAAGGGCATGGTAGATGACAGCATTACCTTTTTTAATAAAGCAATTAGCCAGGGTATGTATAATCCCCAAGTTTTTAATAACCTCGGCAGTGCGTATATGAAAAAGGGCATGATGGACGAGGCCATTGTTCAGTATCAAAGGGCATTGTCGGTCTATAAGGACTTTGCTGAGGTACATAGTAATTTGGGTTACGTGTACACAGAAAAAGGCGATTTAAACAGGGCCGTGTCCGAACTCAGAGAGGCGTTGCGGCTGCAGCCCAGCCATGCCAATGCCCACAACAATCTGGGGGCAGTCTATTGCCAGCAGGGATTATGGGATATGGCGCTCGATGAATTCATGAAGGCCGTCAGATTTGATCCGAGAAATGCCAGCGCACATAAAAATATCGGTATGATTTATTTTACAAAAGGGGACAAACAAAGGGCAAGCGAGCACCTCCTGCAGATGCTGAAATACGACCCGAATTATTTGAAAGATCCGGGTATTTACGCAATCGTCTCACAACTCGGGTTAATAAAGGAATAATATGGCCATACAGCCATTTTTTATCATTCCTGCAAGCTGGAACACAGAATGTTAAGGTAATAAATTTATAAATATCAAGTAAGGAATATCCTCTTTTTCTCCGGGGATACCGTATTTTCAAGTTGTAACCACCCCTCTTTCCCCTCCTTCGCAAGGAGGGGATAAAGGGGAGGTCTTCCACCTATCATGTAAGTAAATACCTGCAGTTACCAGATATTCAGAAAACCCGCATAAATAAAATGAAAATTCCTATACAATTAAATTATTGTGTTACCCTATGATTGCGTTTCCGCAGTCAAGGCTCATCGCTCCACAGGGCATCTCGTCTGTGGTGCTATACATTACCCAATTGCCTTTGGAATCAATCCCGATCCAGCCGTATTGACACTGACGCTCGTTTGCTTCTTCACACGTCTGGTTAGAAGCTTCAATAATTGAGCACCCATCTCGCACCCTTGTTTCAATTTTAACGGCAACACCATCATTCACAATTTGTTCTCCCACCCCCGTACAGCTTATGGCAGCAAATTTTGAGGCATAGTTTCCGGCAACAGTTGCTGAATCAGATATCCTTTCAGGAATACTGCAGGAAATCCCGCCCGTGGAGGTTGCAGCAGCCAGATGTCCGTGTGTATCCAAGGCAACTGCCCCAACCGTACCGTGGTCATCGGAAGACATCTTTTGTTTTTCTGAATACGACATCCATTGGGCTATTCGCTCCGGTGTTGCAGGGTTTTCAGGTGGAATCCCCAGTTCGCGGGCGAGCAACTGCGCCCCTAATGGCCCGACTACCGTTTGGTCTCTATCCTGCAGGGCATAAGCTATCTTTGAAGGATGAATCATATGCGTTGCCAGCATCACACCGGAAAACTTTTGTTTATTACCATCCATTAAAGAGGCAGACAGGCGCACCATTCCATCGCTCTGAATCACGGCTCCAAGACCCGCGTTAAAGTGGGGACAGGCTTCAAGGAGTTCGACCGCACGGCATACCGTTTTTACAGCCGATTCGCCATCACGAAGCAGAGGCCAGACATGAGCAATGATCTCGGTAATTTTACTTCTTCTCAGTTCAAGCAATTCCAGATTATCTTTATACACGCCAGCGCCTCCGTGAATTAAAAGAATCGGAGGTTTAACATGTGAACCGTATTTCTTATGCATAGCAAAGTCTAAACTTTATTTGAAATTCTCTTGCAGGTTCACGTTTGTAACGTGAATCAAAATTGCGACTCAAGGCGTAACAAAAAAATCAGCGATAGGCTAAACAAGGCGTGTTAAACGAAAAACTATTGCGCTAACCAAGCAAACGTGGTTTTAGCGTGCGGTAATCGCTGTCTGCTGAAGCGACGTGTTAGGCGGCTTGCCCAGTCATGTAGTGACTAGCACTCGCACCACTTCTTTTGGCAGTTCAACAAAAACAAAGTGATTTTTATGGTACAGATAATCTTCTCCACTTTCATCAATCACGCGCACAAAATCATCGTGTTCCGCTTGTTCATCTGGGATGACTTCGTAGATTTTTCTTGGAATCAATGATGCTTCATAACCTTTGTTGTCTATGCAAAGGGCAAATCGCTTTTTCATAGTCGTCTCCTAATCCAGATATATTTTCTTGATTGCATCATCCGGCAAATCGGGAAACCTCTTGCGCAATCCGTGAAGAAAGAGATCCCTGGAAAACTGGGATAATTCGAATGCCTTGAGCAGTCTCTGCTCAGGCGACATACGCCGAAGCGCTTGAATAGATTTATTGCATAATTAATTTAAAAATGGCATACTATCCCAGAAAGGGGGTGAGGTATGCTTAAATACATAAAGATATCGAAAAGGCCGAAAACTTTATATCGGTTAACGGGATTAAC
>JAHFOY010000012.1:25381-36585 GCA_023261485.1 Planctomycetota bacterium | reverse complement strand
AGAATAAATCTTCGTTAGACAACAACGGGTTATCTTTTGATGCTATATGGTCAAAGACCTCGGCGAAAAAACCAAGATTGTCAATCTTTTCCTCGACCATTTTAAGGTCGTCTTCCTGTGAACTAAAAGTCCTCAGCTTCAAATAATGTTGTTCCAAATCCAATTTAAGAATCAAATCAATAAATTGGAGGTTTAAATAAATTTCCTTTAAACCTGTGGCGGTAAAGACCCTGTTCTTTGTTTCGATTTTATTGAATCGTAGTTCCCTTCCGATTTTTTCGGACGTCAGGGGCAATCCATTAAAAACCAAATAATCATCAAGCCTTCCCGTATATTTTTCATAAGACTCGGCATGGGTGATATAATTACGGTGAACATAGTCCGGCGTAAAATTATCAAGCTGCCTTTGCTCTGACTCATCAATAATCAATAAATTGCTTGCACCCTTGACAATCCCTTTTTTACAGTGCAAGACGAGATGGGGTTTCATCAGATATTTGATAAGGTTCTCTACCTCAGTCGGGGTGGCGCTCATATTCGCTTCAACGAAACCGAATTCTTTAAAGGTATGGATACTGTCGATTCTTCCTTTATTAAAAAGACGCTTGGAAATGATTCTCAGGGTTTTTTCGAAAGAGTTGTCAATTACCCTGCCTCTGAACCTGACAGTAAAAGACTTCAAGGGCTCTTTTACCACGTCTTCCCTTGTTTTCTCCTTAACCTCTGCTATCTGCGCACGCACAACCTCGGAGGTGTGGTATTTCCTTTTTAATAGTTCATATAAATAGTTTTTATCAGTCGATATGAGAGTTTTCATATAAACAATTTAATAAAACTTTCCATAACTGTCAAAAAAATTCTTTTATTAATTACAATTTTTTACAACTGCGTTTACGGAGATCTCATAGACGGGTAAAAACGTTGGGTTTTGTAAAGCAAAAGGCAACCTAATTTATTATGATTTTTTCTCTGAATGCAATTAATCTCTGTGCGATCTTAAAGACAAGCTTTTCTATCGAATCTTCAACGGCAGGGCCGTATTTTGGTCCGGAAATTTTCCACCACCCGCCTTCTGTTTCATAATCAATCAAATCCAGATTCTTTCCTTCCACAGCCAGCTCGTCTTCAAATATCTTATTCAGGTTTTTGTCTAGTAAAGAAACATGTACCGATAGATCATGTTTCCCAATAGCCCGCCAAACCGATTCTTCAACAATCAATTCCAGCTTTGAAGCCTTTAACTGCACCGTTAATATGACGTCCAACCCGGTCTTTTCAATTATTTCACGGTTAGGTAGTTCATTCAGAATGGTAACATTGTTAAATATCCTTTTTGTCATTTCTTCTATGTTTTTAGCCAGCGGCTCGCCTATTGGAAATACGTAATGATGTATGCCTGCAATCAGGTCTGTTTGCCATTCCTCCTGACTAAAATGCCGCAGCGACGGTTCAATAAAAAGCCCCACATGGAGAGGAATCGGCTGCACTTCTTTCAATCGCTTATCCAACGTGGGTTTAATTATCACCTTCATCCCACGACCATTGGCACAACCAACAATAAAGAGGAACAATAAAGTAAATAAAGCAATCTTTTTCATAATTCAACCTTTAAAAATTTCAGTTTAAAAATTATACCTCAGAGCCACCCGGACATAAAGTTTTTTCTTTTTGACCTTGTGTCGAATGGTATTAAGAGGCACTTGGTATTATAAATATCCTTGAAAAACTTCTTAAAATTGATAAAGATATTACTGCTAAAACATTACTTGCGGTTGACTCATTTTTAAAAACAGGATTGAGTCTCAATAATACTTTATTAATCATTTGAAGGAGAGTTATTCATGAGAGGTGTTTTGTCGTTTGTTGCTGTGTCCGTAATTTTTGGTATTTTTGGTGGTGTATTACATGCTCAAAAGCTGGATAAGGGGGTGGGTCCGTACGGAGAATTTTGGAAACCGATCCCAACCCAAAGATACTGGGCGCCAGACTATTTCTACTCTCCGCCCGCAGAGCCAAAAGGGGTTTTTAACGCAGATGAATGCACGATCTGTCATAAGGCTTTAAATCCGGGTTTGGTAAAGGCGTGGGCGGAAAGCAGCCATGCAAATCTGGATAAACTTCTGGATTATCAGAAGGCAAAACTGGAAGAGATAGAAAAAAACCTCGGAAAGAAACTCACGAAGGTAGGCTGTATTGATTGTCATGGTAAGGTTGGAGCGGAAAAATTGGATCATGAAAAGGAGTTAATAATGCCCAATCCGGCCATTTGCGGTGAGTGTCATAAGCAGGAGTATAATGAATTTGAATCTGAAAAACAGTATGGTATCCCCGATTGGAAACCAGGCAGGGAGAGCCATGCAAAGTCTTACGATGCCAACCTGGATGTGGACGTGTGGGCAGCAGCAGACAAAAATGTCGTTCAGGGCTGCGATATGTGCCATAATATCCAGCACAAGTGCGATAGCTGCCATACCCGCCATGCCTTCAAGGCGTCAGAATCAAGAAGGCCAGAGGCATGTCAAACCTGCCATAACGGGCCGGATCACCCGGATATTGAATATTACAGAGACTCTAAGCACGGTTCTATATATTCTATTGAAGGTCACAAGTGGGACTGGAACAAACCATTAAAAGATGCAAACTATATTTCTCCAACCTGTCAATCCTGCCACATGTACTATAAGGGACAGTATTCACACAATATGGTCAGGAAGGCCATCATGGGTGAGGGCGACGTGTTGTTTTATGACAACATCTTTAAGGGAATCAAACCGTCGGATTATATCAAGAATAGTAAGGAATTAATGTCAAGACGAGAGGCGTGGATTGAAGTCTGTGTACAGTGTCATTCTACAAGGTTTTCCCGGGATTACCTGGACTCCATGGATAAGGCATCAGATTCGATTTTCCAATATGTGAGTAATTCTTATGCCACGATCAAATCACTGTATGAAGATGGTGTGCTCCACCCCATGCCTGAGAATAGACCAAAAGCACCGGTGCCAGTGACAGAGAAATATCCCGATCTGCTGGGTGGTTTCTACGGAGAATTTTGGGCAAAGGATGGGAACCCAAGTAAAATTGAAAAGGACTTCCTGTACATGTGGGAGAACGATGCCTTTTTGGTCAGAAAGGGTTTGGCACATATGAACCCCAACGGGTTTACCTATATTTCATGGTCGAACCTGCTCAAGAAGTACGTGGATATACAGAGCGAGGCAAATACCTTAAGGAGATTGGCTGCATTGGAAAAGAAGGCAAAGTTGAGACCATCAAGGACACAGAAGAGAGGTAAGTAGGTATATCGTAACACAACGTAAAACCGTAACCAAAGCGAATAAAGGTGACGTGTGACAAGTGGCGGGTGACGTTTTTTCTCGTCACACGACACCTGGCACTCGTCAGTTAAAAAACTTGCTAAAAAAAGAAGTTCTTGCAAGGTAATACTATATAAAAGTGTTTCTAAAAGGAATGGGGAAATGAATGAAAATCAACATTCATTTTCCCCAATTTCTGATGGAGGCTATGTTTACAAGCACTAATTTCGATCCAGCGCTCTTTGGTTATAAAGACGAAGGTATTTCGGCAGTTTTTTGTAAGGATTTTGTAATTGTATTTATATTCGTACGATTTAAAGGCAGGCTGATATAAAAATCAGTTCCTGTTCCCTCTCTACTTTCTATATAGATTCCTCCTTCGTGGTCCTTTATAATTCGATACACCATAGACAGCCCAAGTCCGGTACCTTTATCTTTATTGGTAAAGAATGGTTCGAAGATATGTGAAATCTTTTCAGCAGGGATTCCCTCACCGTTATCAGATATTTTAATAACAAAATACTGCGTATCATTTGAGTCTAGTGAGAAAGGGGAAGCAAAGGAGAAGAAAATACTGTTGGGATTTAATTTCGCCATTCTTCTGAACTCCGAAAGGTTGTCCATAAAGCTTGTACTGACTTTAATACTTCCATTTCTTGGCAGTGCATCGAGGCTGTTTTGTAAAATATTCAAGAGCACCTGTTTTATTTTATCCTCATCTGCAATGATCGCACATCTTTTTTCTTCTAAAACTGTAGTTATTTCAACTCCTTTTTCTGCGACTGTATTCCTCAGAAAATTTAAGGTATCCAATATAGTATTATGCGGATCTATGGGCTGCATTAAGGGTTCAGAAGGTTTTGCCAGATTTAACATATCTTCAATAATTCTGTTAATCCGCCCGATTTCTTTTAGGGCAATCTTCTGAAATCCGTTATGGAACTCGTGGTCGTTTTTCTTCTGAGGAAGCAGTTGGAAATATGTGTTTATAGCAACGAGAGGATTTTTTATTTCATGCGCAATATTGGCGGCAAGGACGCCAAGATAGGCCAAGCGGTCGGCATGTTGCTTTTCAGTCTGAAGCAATTTCAACTCTGTTAGGTCTGTCAGAATCATCAAAGCCCCGAGTTCCTGTCCGTCTTCAGTCTTAAGCTTTGTTATGGTCACACCACATGGAACTCTTTTGCTCTTTCTGTCCACAAAAGTCTCTAAGTTGGGATATTCTTCATTACTATTAAGCGTACGTTTTAACAACTGGTGAGTATCTTTGCCAAGACTCTTAAGTATTTTTTCAGAGGTACTTGTTCCCTTCAGCCCAAGAATCCTTTTCGCCTCATTATTAATAAGGGTAACCTCTTCATTAGTATCTACAACGATAACTCCACTTTTTAAACTTTGAAGAATATTATCTCTATAGGTCTTGGCCTCTTTTAGTCCTAAATAAAGACGAGCATTCCTGGCCGCCATGGCCAATTGACCGGAAAAGGCAAGAAACATCTGAATATCTTCTTGAGTAAAGACCTTTTTGTTAACTTTCCTCCCCAATAAAATAATACCAAAGAGGTCGTTTTCCTGAAAAACCGGAATACAGCTGTCGACATTCAGAGATGCCAATGTGTCTTCTAACATGTGTTCAAACTTATTATTAGCAAAACGGTTCAATTGATCATTGGAAAGAACTGTTCTGTTCCGGTAGAGCCAGGTAACAATAGCATCGTGGCTAAGAAGAAATAAATTACTATCTGATGGAAAATTTATAGCCGCCTTCTGGCTGTAATGCTGGGTCTTTTCGTCCTTCAGCAGTATACATATCTTATCAATACCTACAGAATCATATAAATGTTGGATAGCATACTGGAGAAGTCCGTTCAAATCATGGATAGACGAAAACATTGCCGTAGAATCGCTCAGTATCTTTGGATGGCTGTACCTGGTATGGAATAAGGTCTTTTCAATAACATGTTGAATTAATTCTCTGGCTGGCACAAAGATTAAAACCATTACTATGGCAGAGATCATGTTAGTGATTGTTTCTTTATACTCTGATACAGGAATTATGCTGCTCATAATGAGGCCTACGGTGAAATAGGTGATACTGAGGACAATGGATAAGGCCGCGTAAACAGTACTCCGCTTAATTACTATGCTGATATCCATTAGGTGGTACTTTACAATAGCATAAGCCACAGCTATTGGGATAGGAACGGATACCAAAGGTACAAACATCTCAACTTGCCATATACCTATTGCCGGTAAAAGGAAGTTTGTGATGACTCCCAGAAGTACGGATGCTGCTACTCCCAAATATAGATACTGAACCTGCAGTTTCTTTATGCCGTAATAGCGAATACTTTTTCTATAAAGGATATATAAGGAATATCCCATGCAGGCTATGAAGTAAAACCAGAATACAAGGAATAACCAACCGTATCTTGCTTGAGGCAGTTGTTTTACAAAAGATACAGATACAACAATGTACGGAGAAAAGAATAACAGAAGGAAACTTATGGCAAAGAAGAAGATACTCAGATATCGATTAACAGGCATTTCCACCCGATCAGGAAAGACGGATGAGAAAAAGAAAAATGTGGATGGAATAAACATCGCTGCACAAAAGACCAACTTCAGTCTGAAGGCGGCCAATCCAGGCTCTGTTGTTTGGAGCAGGAAAAAGATAAAAAATATCCACAAAGATATAGCAAGTGCGAATATACAAAATCTCTTGTTAATCGTGTTTGCTGGATTTCTCAAGAGTACAAAGACACCAAGTCCAGCAATCAACAGGAATATAAAAATGAATATTATCTGGCTTGCAAGCATAATTTATATCCCTAAGAATATCTCTTTAATACCAGAACGGCATGTGTCCCACCCACACTATGACTATTTATTAGCGCTGTGTCCAGAGAGAAACGCCTGGCATAATGAGGAACGTAATCAAGGTCGCATAAAGGGTCAGGTACATCCAGATTGATTGTAGGAGTAACAAACCCATTCTTCAGACAAAGACTCGTAGCAACTACCTGGAAGCCACCTCCGGCTGCATAAGCCTGGCCTGTCATCGATTTAATAGAGCTTATTGGTATTTTATATGCATGGTTTCCAAAGAATGCTTTAAAGGCATTTGTTTCTGCTACGTCATAACCAGGAATAGCGTTTCCGTGTGCACAGATATAGTCTATCTCTTCCCCTCTCATTTTACCGGCTATCAATGCCTGTTCCAATGCGGAGACTAACGCCTGCCCGCTCACATCTACCCTAACAACGTCTTGTGCATCGCATGTAGAGGTATAGGATACAATCTCAGCGTATATATTTGCCCCTCTGCTTAAGGCATGATTTAATTCCTCAATCACTATTGCTGCCCCACCTTCACTAACCACCATACCATCGCGATCTTTATCGTACGGCCTGGAAGCTTTTTCTGGTTCATCATTTCTTTTTGAAAGTATTCCCAAGGCACAAAAAGTAGCCATAGCAAAAGGAAAGATAGGGGCATCTGAACTTCCTACGACTGCAACATCTATCTCTCCCCTCTTTACCATTTTATAGCCCCAGTTTACAACATCAAGTCCGGTTGAACATCCGGAGGACAATGTTGAATTTGGTCCTGTAATTTTCAGTTCAGAACATATATAACCTGTTGATACGTGAGGTGTAAATTCAGGGGCAGTAAAGCGGCTCACTGCTTTTGGGCCGGATTCCAAGAATCTCCTGTGCTGACCTTCGTATATATCATTTTCTGCCCCTATAGTTGTTCCAAAACATACACCACACCTATCCCTATTCTCCTTGCTCAGATCAATATCAGCGTCTGCTACTGCCATCTTAGATGTCGCAACACCAAAATGGGTAAACCTTCCACTTCGTTTGACCAATTTTGGATCAAAATAATCGCAAGGATCAAAGTCTTTTACTTCACCTGCAATTTGCGTATTGAAGGGAGACGGATCAAAGGAAGCAATCCTTTTTATCCCAGATCGTCCGTTGATTAACGCATTCCAATATGCGTCTTTTCCATTACCATTAGGGGCCAATATTCCCATGCCCGTGATAACGACACGCCTTATCGTCATAGAATACTTTCTTCCTTCAGAAACACTCGATTTGCCGAAGAGAAATTTTTCTCTGCCAGTCTATGGCTGTATGCATTTATTTTTTGGTAACTGTCTTTAAGAAAGTTATAGTCTGTTGTTAACAGAGCCAAGTCGCTCTTCATTTTAAATTCTTCCAAACCCATCTGGCCCGCAAATCCAGCACTTCTTGCTGCAAGGCAATGTTCATCGGAAACGTTTACCGTATAACCCATTTCCCTGACCTTTTTCTCCATGAGCCCGGCCATTTTCAGCATATCCACGAACTTTATTCCATTTAAGGAGATATTCAATTCAGGCCATGTACTTGGATCCTTCGTCAGTTCATACTCATAACGTAAAATCGTCTGGACATAATCTTCTGGTATCTCAAAGCAAAATCTCTCAGGTTCTAATTGCCAGGTAGTTGCAGGCAGAGGCGCACCAGGAGTTATAAGAACAGAGTCGGGCTTGTAATTTTCGCTTTTTAATTTACGAAGAAAACTTAAATTTTCTTCCAAAACTTGCTCATGAGTTATCCCACTGCCAGGAGGTATGGGGCAGGGATAAATAAAACTTACCCCTACGTCAAGATGCTTTCCCTGATTGTATGATGCCTGCTTTATGGCCTTGATGGTAAAATAAATATCATCGACGGAATTGCCTTTATTCATAGCGCTTGAAAGTATCTCGTTGCTAGCCGCCTCTGCACCCAAGAAAACCGCCCTAAGCCCGGAACGTATTATTCTCTCATAGACTTCGACAAGTTCATCCATTCTCTCCCTTGCCCTGTTTTCTGCCCGAACGAACATAGAGTATTCGAGAGTCAATCTTTCTTTTAATATTGCATCAGCAATTCTTCGGCTCAACGAAACAGGCGTTGTAGAACCTGCAAATCTGAAAAGTCCAATACCCATTTCCATAACAGTTTTCTTGATTTCCTCAAGGGTGACATTGATGTCTCTTGCCTGGTATCTGCCAGTAATGTTTGGATGTGTACAAAAATTGCACTTTCCGTAATAGCATCCTGAAGATTCATTTATTACTGCTATATTTACCTTTCCGTCTTCCTTTTCATAAAGTGGAAAAGGTTTTGAGTTTAAAGGAAGCCTCTTAACAGGTGTTTCTCTCACCTTACCGTTAGCATCCTTATATATCAAATTAAAAATCTCACCCGCTTCGGCAAGTTCGGTAATTTTTCTTATTACCTCAGATTTTGTGCGTCCCTGGGAATACAGTTCTCTTGTTGTATGAATAATCTTTGTCAGGGTTATTTCACCCTCAACATCTATGCAAAAGTCAAAAGGGCTTTTTTCCAATGCGTGCGTTTTGAATTGATTAACCTGTGGACCTCCGGCAATTATCAGGGTATTTGGACACAGTTCGCTAACTCTTTTAGCCAGCTTCTCGGAGTATGCAAATCTATCCCCAAGCCAGGTTTTTATCCCGAGCACTTTTACCTTATTCTCGCATATCTTGTGAGCCAGACCATCAATATATTTTTCCATCTTCACCCCGATAATCTTTGTGAGATTGTCCTGGAGATGATCCCACTCCCTTCTCAAGGATGCGGTATTTTCAATATCTCCCTTGCCAAAGATATGCGAAGAGAGTTCGGATAATCTTTGCGTAAGATCATTTTTAGTAAATGTCGTGTAAAATTCAATTCCAGCCGGGTCTTCAATGATAATATCAAATCCTGCATCTTTACATGACCTGGCAAGTACTCCAATACCATTCTCCTTAAAGCAGTCGCTAACGGAATAGGCCTTCCCCATAAAGGAATTCCATAACATAAGGTCTATGCCATGTGAGTTGAGCACGACAATCCTCCTAAAGAAATGAATGGAATATGTGTATCGTAGCAGAAAGTAACAGGATAAATTTAATTTATTTTAATACTTTCACCATAAAAATGAAAGTGTGATATTTTAAGTCCTTCCCGTAGACATATAAAACCAGAATAAAATATATTTCATACTTCTGGAATAATATTTACGGGCGTATGAGTTGTTAGGAAAATTCGGGCAGGAGACTAATTAATAGCAGACAAACAATAGTTATTGGGTTACTTTAGTGAATTTTGCTCTATCTTCAACCTATGACGGTCGGAAAACCAGCTTTTTGATAAATTGGTAACCGCTTGTGTTACTTCCGGAGGAATGGTGTTTTCTGAGTTAACTAAATATCCATTTACCAAGTTTTCTAAATCTTTTATCTTCGTTTCCATTTTCTTAACGTCGCTTAAATCAGAGAATATCATGATTGCACCGAGTTCCGTATTATTATCTAGCAACAAAGACGTACTAATATCATACGTAGAATGAGTAACAGGATGTACAGTCTCACTTCTCTTAAACGTTTTTTTGTCTTTTAGAGTTCTTAAAAGACAATTCGCAAATAATGAGCCTATATACTTAACATCTTTTCCTATTACATCATCTGAAGAAATATTTAACATCCTTGCAGCGCTTTTATTAAAGATGTTAATCTTGCAGTCTTTATCAACAACGATAATCCCATAAGGGATATTTTCCAGGACGTTTTCGTTATGAATCCTTCTAAGATTTACCTCCTGGTAAAGGAACGCATTCTCCACTGCCATGCCTATATACCCTGCCAGCATGGATAACAGTTCAATATCCTCATCAAAAAACGCCTTCCCTGTAATCTTATTCCCCAGGGCAATTACACTACTAAGGTTCCCGTTAGCAAAGATTGGTATACACAGTTGTGCCTGTAAAAGATTCATTTCCTTCTGGTTCTTTATTGCTTCCCGCACGGCTAATTTATTCGTTGCAACGTCTCTGTTTATGACCTCCCTATTCAATATCTGATGATTCTTCGTCAACCACAACACAATACCCTGATTAGCGGCAAAACAAATACTCCGGGCAGTTAGTTCATCTAAACCGAGACAGCGAAAAGGCCGACACATGCCATCGTTCCTGTTCGTCAGCATAAATACCACCCTTCCTACTCCGAATGTCTCAGCCATCGCCTCGACTGTAAGATCAGCAAGCTTCCCAAGATCGTAGACATGTGTTAATACCTTCGAAAACTTCTGAAATACTTCCTTATAGGCAAGGTACGGAACTCTGGCGCTCTCTTGCTTGTTGAAAGTCAATTCGGATACCCTCGTATCTTCAGGCTTCAAACTCTTTATGTGAGACTGAATAAAACTCAACTCCCTTTTTAGTTCCTGCTTCCCAATAGCCTTCTTTGAGACCGTCTCTATTACCTCTTTTCTCAGCGGTTTTTTAAGATATTCATTTTCACCTGATATCCGAAATTCTTCAAGCAACATCGGCTGAGATTCAGGCGCTATGATAACTATCGCTGGATCAATATTTGTTTGCCGAAGGTCTTCTATGAGTTTATTTGCTCCATCGTCATTTAAAAGAACATCCAGAAAAGTTACGTCAATATCTATCTTGAGAAATATTTCCAGTGCCTCCTGGGGTGTCCTGGCAATATGGATCATATAATCTTTACCAAGACACCTCTTAAAAAAACCAACAACTGTCTTATCGTCTGAAACTACTAGAAAAGAATACACAGTGTCGTCCTCCCATAAATAACCTATAGAATAAACCTGCAGGAGGTATTACTAAAAATATTATACCTTAAAACAGCCACTATTAGAGGCGGTGTCTAAATCCTAAATTATCTTCACAGAATAACAGCTACTAATTATCAACAACGATAATCCCATAAGGGATATTTTCCAGGACGTTTTCGTTATGAATCCTTCTAAGATTTACCTCCTGGTAAAGGAACGCATTCTCCACTGCCATGCCTATATACCCTGCCA
>JAHFOY010000012.1:0-25371 GCA_023261485.1 Planctomycetota bacterium | reverse complement strand
TTATCAACAACGATAATCCCATAAGGGATATTTTCCAGGACGTTTTCGTTATGAATCCTTCTAAGATTTACCTCCTGGTAAAGGAACGCATTCTCCACTGCCATGCCTATATACCCTGCCAGCATGGATAACAGTTCAATATCCTCATCAAAAAACGCCTTCCCTGTAATCTTATTCCCCAGGGCAATTACACTACTAAGGTTCCCGTTAGCAAAGATTGGTATACACAGTTGTGCCTGTAAAAGATTCATTTCCTTCTGGTTCTTTATTGCTTCCCGCACGGCTAATTTATTCGTTGCAACGTCTCTGTTTATGACCTCCCTATTCAATATCTGATGATTCTTCGTCAACCACAACACAATACCCTGATTAGCGGCAAAACAAATACTCCGGGCAGTTAGTTCATCTAAACCGAGACAGCGAAAAGGCCGACACATGCCATCGTTCCTGTTCGTCAGCATAAATACCACCCTTCCTACTCCGAATGTCTCAGCCATCGCCTCGACTGTAAGATCAGCAAGCTTCCCAAGATCGTAGACATGTGTTAATACCTTCGAAAACTTCTGAAATACTTCCTTATAGGCAAGGTACGGAACTCTGGCGCTCTCTTGCTTGTTGAAAGTCAATTCGGATACCCTCGTATCTTCAGGCTTCAAACTCTTTATGTGAGACTGAATAAAACTCAACTCCCTTTTTAGTTCCTGCTTCCCAATAGCCTTCTTTGAGACCGTCTCTATTACCTCTTTTCTCAGCGGTTTTTTAAGATATTCATTTTCACCTGATATCCGAAATTCTTCAAGCAACATCGGCTGAGATTCAGGCGCTATGATAACTATCGCTGGATCAATATTTGTTTGCCGAAGGTCTTCTATGAGTTTATTTGCTCCATCGTCATTTAAAAGAACATCCAGAAAAGTTACGTCAATATCTATCTTGAGAAATATTTCCAGTGCCTCCTGGGGTGTCCTGGCAATATGGATCATATAATCTTTACCAAGACACCTCTTAAAAAAACCAACAACTGTCTTATCGTCTGAAACTACTAGAAAAGAATACACAGATTAATTTCCTATAAATAACCTATAAAAACACCACACAGAAGGGCATTGCCAGCAAAAACAGTATGCATATCAGATATATAGTTAGGTATATAGTAAAGCGCAACTTTTATACCAATTATTAGCGTAACTAATCACAAGTAACAGCACTTCTTTATAATCGGTTATTAGCGTACTAACTTAAAAGAGATTGTGTGCTTGTTAAACCAATTACTCTGATTAAAAATAGTATAACTTAAAATATTTTTCTATGGATATCAGTTTTGTTTAAAAATGTGAAATTTTTTTTAAAATCCAATGCTATTGTAAAAACAAACCGACAAAATATGCACAATATTGAACATCATATTAGCATTTTTGTCGCTAAATATGTAAAGAATAATCAATACCACAATTAGTGTATCAGCATAAACCAATACAAATTGATTGAAATAGTGGCTTTAGTCTATATAATAAATACAGTTACAATTTGTCAGTAATTCTTTTATAAAGATTGGTATATAAATTGTGCTATATTTAACTATAGCTATTTACACACCTTAAATTAAATTTGTATATGAGCATTACTTTATATTAAATACTAAAAATTTGTAACATCGTTCTTTCTGTCAACGCTTTCTAATTATCTCAATATCAACTCTTACCCTATTCCATGTGTGTTTATTATTTTAGGAACTATAACTATGGTGCAAAGAATTAAATCGGCAAGTATACTTGTGGTTGATGACGATTTAGGTGTAAGAGAATCGCTAAAAATGATCCTGATGGACAAGTATTATGTATCTACTGCATCAACTATCGAGGAAGCGGCCGATAGTTTAAAGATCATTGAGCCGGAATTGATTTTTCTGGATATAAAAATATCCAAGGCAAATGGCCTGGATTTCCTTAAGCAGATGCAGGCTCGCAACTCTACTATTCCAATAGTCATGATTACTGCCTTTCCCTCATCGCAAACCGCAATTACAGCATTTCGAAGCGGCGCATTCGATTACATTATTAAGCCCTTTGAACCCTCAGAGATACATACAGCGGCAGAAAGGGCTTTACAACGTCGTATTGAATCATCTGAAAAAGACAAACTTGTGGATAATCTGAGAATGGCCGTTCATAAAAACTTCTTCTCTACCACAGAAGCTCTTTTACTTGCTATAGACGCTAAAGACTCTTATACTGCAGGTCACTCCAAAAGAGTGTCTTTACTGTTCGGCTTA
Source organism: Planctomycetota bacterium (assembly GCA_023261485.1). GTDB lineage: Bacteria > Planctomycetota > Brocadiia > Brocadiales > Brocadiaceae > Wunengus. The sequence continues at coordinate 23,099 of JAHFOY010000012.1, read as the reverse complement.
GTAGCTAAAGAATTAGGCATGAGCGAAGAGCAGATTGTAAAATTGCGGTACGGGGCATTCCTTCACGATATTGGAAAAATAGGAGTACGAGATGACATACTGACGAAATCCGGACATCTTACTGAGGAAGAATTTTTTTTAATGAAACAACATCCTGAGATAGGCTACAATATTCTTGAGCCTATTAATTTCTTAAAAGAAAGCTTACCAATAGTGCGGTATCACCATGAATGGTATAACGGTGAGGGTTATCCCGACGGCCTAAAGGGAGCAGAAATCCCTCAGGAGGTTGCCATTTTCTCTACAATAGATGCTTACGATGCATTGACTACAGACAGACATTATCACAAAAAATATTCTAATCAAGAAGCATTTAAAATAATTACAGAGGGAATAGGCACGCAATTTATACCCACTTTAACCGAAAAAGTTCTTTCAATCATTAAAAAATGCTATGAAACATTGCCGTTAGCGGACATCAACTAAAGAGAATCACAAAAATAAACTTCATAACCTCTGATAAATTAACCCGGCTCATTATACGTAACTGGCATGAGACAATTAGCTTTTGTCTATATTTTTGTCCTTATCTTTTCCTTTTGCGGGAAAAACGCCCCTGCACAGGGAACTGCCGGATTACACAATCCAATTTTTGGCGCTTCAGCGCTTGCACAGGGAAATGCATTTGTAGCCCGTGCAGACGATGCATCTGCCATCTATTTTAATCCGGCTGGCCTTACGCAATTACAAAGGCCACAGCTTTCTCTGGGTGCAACTTTTGTCCTTCCCTCCATAGAATATCACGGCAACGGCGTTAGTGAGGAAATGGACACAAAAATAAACACCATACCAAATATGTACTTTACCAGCCCTATCATAGAAAATAAATTAGCCGCCGGCATTGGCATAAACGTTCCTTACGGCCTTCAGGGCAAATGGGACGGCGATGGATTCTCCAGATATGTAGTTACAGACTTTAATTTACGTATTATCAACATAAACCCAACCATCACATATAAACCATTTTCTTTCTTTTCTGTTGGTGTTGGACTGGATTATTACTACGCCAATGTTGATCAGGGAAGACACATTAATGTAGGGCTAATTAATTCTTCTCTGACTGGAACCTCTGTAGACACCAATACCCCTGACGGGCTTCAGGATCACGAAATGCATGGCGATGCATTTGGGTACAATACCGGAGTTCTGTTTAATATCACTCCGAGTCATAGTGTTGGCCTTTCATTCAGAAGCAAGGCAGACATAGACTTTAAGGGCAAGCTAAAAGTTTCCGATTTAAGCGGTGCAACCGCATCGGTATTTGGTTCAGATGATTTCGATACACGAACCAATACGAATGCCACATTACCAGAGATGCTCTCGCTAGGTTATGCATATAAGCACAATAGCCTTTGGAGTATAGAAGCTGACGTTCAATGGACCAATTGGTCAAGATTTGACGTTATTAAATACGATTTTGAGACAACAAATATCTTACTAGAGACAAATAAGGAGGATGTGAGAAACTGGCATAATACCCTGAGCTTCGCTCTGGGTGGAGAATATAAGCTGAATGAAGCCCTAAAAGTTAGAGGTGGTTATACCTTCCATGAGTCACCGGTACCGAGTGATACCTTTGAGCCTTCAGTTCCACAGAGCAGCCGGCATGGACTTTTTACAGGCCTTGGGTATAGTTGGGGAAAAAAATTGAATAAAGGAATAGACTTTGCCTACGGAACAGTATTCTATGAAAACCGAAGCGTGGATAACTCAGTTGGAGATGCCGTTCAAGGGCCTATAGACGGGCACTACAACCTCATTACCCATATAATGGCAATAAATTTTAATTACATATTCTGAGAATATTTGTTAAATCAGGAAAGTACAAGAGCGATTACTCGCGAATCAGGGATTGCACATAAATGCGAATATCTGATTCGCGATTCGTTTTTAGTGAACAGTCACCTTTTGTCTGACTTTTTTGGAAGGTTCGGCTTCGATGCCTATTTCTTCATCTGTAAGGTAACAAGCCGGATCGTGTTCCCATATATCGCCATAATATGCCTCTGCTCTCGCCCTGAAATTCCCACTGCATATATTGAGCCATCTGCACCTGGAACAACGCCCTTTGATATAAGGATTTTTATTCTTGAGCCTGGCCATTAACTCATTGGAAGTGTCTTCCCATATTTCGCTAAACTTTCTTTTTCTAATATTTCCGAAAGAGTATTGCCTCCAAAACTGATCGGCATATACCTCCCCGTCCCAACTTATACAGGCAAGACCTTTACCAGAGCTATTTCCTTCATTCCACTGGAGGAGTTCCAACACATCTTTTGCCCTCTTAGGATTTTCCTTTAACATCCTTAAATAAACATATGGGCCGTCTGCATGATTATCCACAGTAAGTACCTCAATTTTTCTACCTTTGTCGTGCGCCTCTTTTGTTTTATTTATAATAAGGTCAACCACCTCGCGGGTTTCTTTGTGCGAAAGGTCTTCTTCGATCAGGTTGGAACCCCTTCCTGAATATACCAGGTGATAGAAACAAACCCGTGGGATATTTTCTTTTTCGATGAGTTGAAATATACCTGCGATATCATGTGCATTTCTCTTATTAATCGTAAAACGCAGGCCTACCTTAATACCCACAGACATGCAATTCCTGATGCCTTCCAGAGCAGCATCAAATGCTCCGGGAATACCCCGGAAACGGTCGTTTGTTTCTTTAAGACCATCCAAACTTATTCCCACATAGGAGAGTCCGAATTTTTTTAATTCATTTGCCTTATCTCTTGTAATTAAAGTGCCATTCGTGCTGATAACAGCTCTCAAACCCTTCTCCTTTGCATAACCAATTAATTCAAGAAGATCTGGTCTCATGAGCGGTTCTCCACCTGAAAAAAGAATCACAGGCGCTCCATAGTCTGCCAGGTCATCCAGCATGGCCTTTGCTTCTTTTGTGGATAGTTCATTAGGATATTCCATATCTTTTGATTGAGAGTAGCAATGGATACATTTCAAATTACAACGTTGCCCTACATTCCATACTACAACCGGTTTTTTGTCTTGTGAAAACTGCAATAGATGTGATGGTAGTTTTTTGGATTCTCTACCATATCGTAATGCATCGGATGGTTCGACTGTGCCACAATACAACTTTGATATTCCAATCATGTTACTACATCTCCTGCACATGAAGTATGTGCTTAACTAATTATAGTAGGATAATCCCCACTCTACATGTTATTTTAGGATTAGATAAACGATCTACAAAATTATTTAATTATTATAACTTAAGATGGTCGCTTAGTAAAAAATATTTTACAATTTTTAAGAACCTATTGTCCTATAGCATAGAGCTTCCAGTCTACACAACCAACATATAGAGTATTTTTTGGGTCAATAGCCGGTGAAGAAAGTAATGGTTCACCAATAGTTGCGCGCCATTTAAGTGTGCCATCATTGTTAACGGCATATAATTTACCGTCCCACGAACCTATATAAATAACGCCATTAGCATCAACCGTAGGGGATGCCGTAATGGAATTATCAGTTTTAAATTTCCATTTAAGTGCGCCATCTTTTCCTATTGCATATAGGTGGCCTTCTTGTGTTCCTACATAGATTGTTTCGTCGGCATCGATTGCAGGAGAAGAATGTGTTCGACCACCCAAATCAAACCCCCACTTTAAAGTTCCATCAAGATTAACGGCATATAGCTTGCCATTTATATCGGTAATGTAGACAGCACCATTGCTAACCGCGGGCGAGGCATCTATTTTACTTTCAGTTTCAAAACTCCATTTTGCACTTCCATCTGTATTTAATGCATACAGATGCTTATCCCATGAACCGATATAAATGGTATTGTCTTTCCCTATGGCAGGAGATGAGGTCATAATAGATGCCCCTGTTTTATAGCTCCACAAGAGTTTTCCATTGGCAGCAATAGCGTAGAGTTTTCCGTCGTAAGAACTAACATACACTGTTCCTTTGTCGCCGACAGCAGGGGACGAATGAATAGCCCCGCCTGCCTGGAACTTCCACTTTGGCTTTCCATCAGGATTGACTGCATAAATTCTCCCATCGGCAGAACCAAAATATACAATTCCGTCGGTACCGATTGCAGGCGCGCCAAATATTTCGTCGGCTGTTTTAAATGCCCACAAAACTTTTCCCTTCGGAGTTACAGATAACAAATTGCCATCCGTGCTGCCCACATAGATAACGCCATCTGAATCCACCACAGGGGAAGACCATATTTCTCCAGCGCTGGAAATACTCCATTTTAAAGTGTCGTTGGAAGGTCCTGCAAATGGCACCCGACCAGTCCTTTGTAAGTCATGCCTATACATGGGAAAGCTATTAGTTACATCCTGTGCATAACTATTAGACGTAGGTAATCCATTAGAAATTACGAGTACGTTTGCAGTTAAACAAAAAAAGGGAATTGCAATACCTGAGAAAACACTATTAATCTTCATCCATCCTGCTCCTTCCAAGGCATTAAAGGTCTGGAATAACCAGTTCCTGCCCGACTTTCAAAGAATTTTGACTTTTTAGAATATTTTTATTTGCTTCCAATATTTTATTCCATTTTGCACCATCATTATAATACTTCACCGCTAGCTTGTAAAGTGAATCGCTTTGTTGTACTGTGTGCTTTTTACCTGTTTGTGCTGTATTTTCCACTTCGATTACTTGAGAAAGCGCAGGGGTAGTTGTTTCTTTTTTTGTCTTTAGAGATGTTGGTTTCTCTTCCGGTATAATAAGTTCTGTGCCTATCTTAAGACTGTTGCGGTCATGAATTTTATCCTGATTTGCATTAAAAATAAGCAACCATTTAGATACGTCTCCATAATACTTTTTGGCTAATTTATGAAGGTCATCGTTAGATTGCACTTTGTGTAACTGAAATTTTGAGGACGATTTTTCCCCGCCGCCAGAAGAAACGTCTTTCCAATTTTCCTGTCCTGAAGTTGCGGACACGCCCGATGACACATTTATTGTCTCTTCTTTTGCCTTTTTCCATTCCCCTTCAATTACGTTGTCTTCCTTTCCAGCCAGTTGTTCCTGAATTTTACCTGTATTTACGGCAGGTTCTACCGCTTGTTCCGTATTCTGTGCGGTTGTGGTTATCTCCTTAAAAGTATCCTGAGATGAGTTGGGAGGAGACTGCGGCAGTTCGTTTATATCCAGTGTGCCCACCTGCGTATCTTCTTCCGCTTCTGGAATAGGAATAATTGGTTCTTTAACAGCGGTTCTTGTGCTTAGGAAGACACCAATGATTGCCAGAATAATCACTCCTAAAATCACGCCAACCTGAACATCTCTTTTCATTGTTTTAAGTCCTTTCGAAGGTTATATAGGAATGAAAAAAAATGAATTAAATACCACCAACCGTACTTCACATGCTATTGATTTTATACTATAGTAAACATTAAAAGAAAGTTGTCACTGCGAGGGCGTTAGCAGGAAGCAATCCCTGCCTGGAATTGCTTCGCGGTCGCTCGCAATGACGTTTTATGCCAACTTACTTAATACTTTCCCTGTTTTTATATGTTCCTGGCTGCTTCCTCCCTTCTTTGAATTGGAGAATTTTGCCGGGGTAATGCCTGACTTGCCGAAGTAAGTCCCTTCCACTTAAGGAGCATAGGACATGCAATAAATATTGTAGAATACGTACCGACGATAATACCAACTAACATGACAAATGCAAATCCGTGAATCTCAGGACCACCCAGGAAAAAGAGCGCAAACAGTACGCCAATTGTTGTGACACCTGTCAAGAGGGTACGACTCAATGTCTGGTTGATGCTATCGTTAACCAGTTGTGGTGTGAGCAAATTCCCTCGCCCACCCAGGTTTTCTCTAATTCTGTCGAATATGACGATTGTATCGTTCAGGGAGTATCCCACTACAGTAAGAAATGCTGCTACCATAGCGCTGTCAATTTTCATATTTCCAAATAAATAGTCAGCTACGGCTACAGAGCCCAGCGTAATTAGGATGTCATGAATCACTGCAATAATTGCTGATGAGCCGAATTTGAAGTCTCCAAAACGGAACCATACATAAAAAATTGTTGCAATACATGAAAAGATTACAGCCAGGATGGCACGGCTCTTCATCTCACCGGCAACTGTAGCACCGATGCTCACGATCCTTTTAAGCGGCTGCGGTATTTCGAACGCATTTTTAATGCTGGTTTTTATTGTTTCTACGTTTTGCTGGGCATTGAAAGCAATCTTAACAGTTTGATATTCCTTTCCTGACTCTAACCCTTGTTCAAGCACACTCGGATATCCCGCAGAAGTCAGTGCTTCTTCAATAACTTCTTTTTTCAGCGGTTTTGACAAAGTCATGCGAAATTGGACTTGATTCGCCCCTTTATCTTGGGGTGTTTCAACAGCCGTATCCAGTTGAGCTGCAGTCTCACCCGATTTTGTGTTGCTAACCACCTTGCTTTCAGAAACGTCTTTCAACAGCTCACATGAGACATCAACTTTTTCTGTATACAAGTTGTCTTTAAACTTATTCACAACGTCTTCCTTGATTTTCTCCTGTACCTTTCCTGCACTCAGAGGCTTTACGTGAATTGCAAATAATTGCGATGGGGCATTCAATGTATAAACACTTTTAACAGTGTCTTTAATGGGTTTAATCCCATTGAGCATCGCTATAAAGTTTTCTTTATTCAAACTTTCTTTTAACTCTATGTCGACGGCTTCATTCCCGGTATTATAAACACTCGGTATCGAAACTGTTTCTTTTACAGATTGCTTTATATCCTGTAAGCTTGTTCTCGATCCTTCAATTCTCAGTTTTCTTGTTCGTCCCGTTGCAGACTCCTTTGATTGCCCCGTTACAGACACATTACCAAAACCCTGCATATTTAACGCTTGATTGAGCGTAAGAGGATCTATTGGTTCGCTGGATTCAATATCTATAAAAGGTTTAGATGCCCGCATACCAACATCCTGTGTTTGCAATGTTTCAGCGATATCACCCAGTGTTATTTTGATGTCGTGATATACAAGATTATTTTTTAATCCATCGACAATAGCATTCATTAATTGTTGGCGTTTTTTGAAATCTTCCAGACCTGCAACATTCACCAAGTATTCTTTTGCAGGCTGATTAACAGGTGTTATTGACACTACGTCTTCCTCGGTATACCCGGCTGTCTTGAGAATGTTCTGAATAGCTGTCTCTTCTGTTGGTCTTTGTAATCTAAGATTAAAAACCGTTGGTTCCCTAAAATCAATCCCTGAAAATAACCCTGTCTTATCTAAGGCACTCTTTATATCTTCTGTTAATTTTTGTTTTACCTTTTCTTCATTAAGTTCCTTTATCCGGATGCCAAATTCATTTGAAGTCGATATAAACTGGGTTAAATTCTCTCCCGACCAAATGCTCTGCACTTCGGCTTCTTTGTAACCCGTATCAGCTAACGCAGTCCTTATAAGATTAGGTTGAGTTGGATTATTCAAATGCAAGTGAACCAAAGTTCCACCGGTAAAGTCGATGTCATATTTTTTATTTCCACGGAGCGCGAATGTTGTCATTCCACCAATGATACATGCGCCCGAAATGGAAACCAGGATAAAACGATAATTAATAAATTTCACGTGCGGAATGCCGACTAGCTTGAACATTGAAAAATTCTTGACCCAGCTTAAATCCATGAACAATTCGTAGATAACACGCGTAACAAAAATGGCTGTAAACAGGTTGATGATCATACCCAGGATCAATGACCATGCAAATCCTTTTACAGGGCCTGTACCCACTGCAGCAAGGATTACTCCAGTTATTAAAGTTGTGACGTTGGAGTCGAATATTGCAGAAAATGCCTTTTCGTACCCGGCTTTGACCGCAGCACGAATAGGTTTTCCCTTGGCTTTTTCCTCACGAATCCTTTCAAAAATAAGTACGTTGGAATCGATTCCCATACCGAGCATGAGCACCAAACCCGCTATGCCCGGAAGTGTCATGGTGGCGCTGAGTAGTACCATCGTTCCGACTACCAAAAAGACATTTAGTACGTTTGCAAAGTTGGCAACCCACCCTACTCCGAGGTAATAGATTCCGATAAAAACAAGGGCAAAAGCGCCACCGATAGCACCTGCTATCAACCCTTTGTTAATGGAATCCCTTCCCATACTCGGTCCTACCATAGTTTCCATCTCGAGTTCAAGATCTGCAGGGAGACTTCCTGCCCGCATGATGGCAATTAGCTCATTGACTTCATCCTGCTTAAAATTCCCTTCAATAATACCTGTTCCCGGAATCCGATCGCGTATGACGGGCGCCGAATAAAGAGTACCATCCAGGATAATCGCCAGGGGTTTACCAATGTTCCTTTCGGTGAGCTGCCCAAATTTGGATTTGCCAATTGCATCAAATTCAAAACCAACCACAGGCTCAATCCCCTTACGGTCGGCATATATTCTGGATAGATGTTCTCCGGAAATCTCGGTTTTATTTCGGATAAGATGCCATTTACCGGCTTCCCCTTCTTCACCCTTTTTCTTTCTTAACCAATGTTTATAATAACCTGGAACTTGCTTACCCTCCATCGCATCTTTATATTCAGGGCTATCCGTGCTGGCTGCTAGCCGGAATTCAAGCTTCCCGAGACGTGTAATTCGATTCTTAAGCGCTTCTATTTCTGTCTTTGTCGCTCCAGGAACCTGAATAAGTATCCGATGGCTGCCATGTTCCTGAATCCTGTATTCTATAACCCCTTGCGGATCTATTCTCTTCTTTAACACCTCAATAATTTCTTTTGTAATACCAGGATGGTCTTCTTTTTCATCAACCCTTACCTTATAAAGTAATTCGGAGCCGCCCTTGAGGTCCAATCCAAGCTTTATTTTGCCCTTTGACACATATTCAACGGTCTTGTTACGTACCTGCTTTCCGTCTTTATCTGTTTCTTCACTGACAATCGTCTCGCGTATAACTGGATTTGTTACGAAGAAATTTGCCCATGATTTTCCCAATGTCGTCCGCTCAACGACCTTACCGTTGATTTCTTTAACGCTCTCCCTCTTTAAAACCTTTTCTGCCGGTGGATACAAAACCATTATACCGATAGCGATAACCACAACAATGAGAGGTATCTTCCACCTTAAATTTTTAGTCATTTTTTCTCCTCAACAGGCTCCCTTTCCGCTGTTTGTAATAAATTGCTGATTCATAAATAATACTACGAGTTATTTTGTTTCTTTGCTTTCCTTTGCAATTTCTTTTGGTTCTTCCGTTTCTTCGTGAGAAACCTCCAATACCGCAGCAACCGCACTCCTGTCAACTTTGATCTTTACATCTTTGGCATCGTCAATTCGAAGGATTATCTCGTTCTCTCGTACGGAAGTAATAGTTCCATGTACGCCACCGGCTGTTACGACTCTATCGTTCTTTTTGATTCTGGACAATAGCGACTTACGTTCTCTTTCCTTTTTTTTCTGTGGTCTTAGTATAAGAAAATACATCACAACAAACATCAGTATAAAAGGAAGTAACATGGACAGCATGCCACCCGGTGATGATTGTTTTCCAGCCGCTTGCAATAAGAAAAGCATAATATTCCTCCTAACCCGTTTTGAAAAAGTTTAACTCAAAATATAGCTTGCGAATTAATCCTTGCCAGTTTCTGACTGTTTTAATAAAAAGTTAGTTTTAAAATCTTTGAATTCACCTTTCTTAATGGATGCTCTTGTTTCCTGCATCAGATTTTGAAAATAATATATATTGTGCAACGACATCAAGGTTAATCCCAGGATTTCGTTCGCCATAAAAAGATGCCGCAAATATGCCCTTGTAAAATTCCGGCATGTATAACAACTGCACATTTCATCGAGGGGTTTTGCGTCTTCTTTGTATTGACTGTTCAGTATCTTTACCTTTCCAGTGCTTGTGAAAGCACATCCGTTTCTTCCATTGCGGGTGGGGACCACACAGTCAAACATATCAATTCCACGTTCTACGGCATCCAGGATATCTGCAGGAAATCCAACACCCATCAGATATCGGGGTCTTTCCCGCGGTAAATACCCTACCGTATAGTCCAGCACTTCGTTCATCAGAAAACTGCCTTCTCCCACACTTAAACCCCCGATTGCATATCCCTCGAAATTCATTTCCGCGAGATTTCTGGCACATTCGATGCGAAGCTCCCTGAACACACTTCCCTGAACGATCCCAAAGAGCGTTTGTTGTTTATTCTTGTGTGCACTTAAACAACGTTCTGCCCAATCGAGCGTTCTTTTTACCGCCACGCTCGCCCTGTCCTGTTCACACGGATAGGGTACACATTCATCAAATGCCATAACAATATCAGCACCGATGTCATTTTGTATTTGCGTCATTCTTTCAGGGGTAAGAAACAACTTTGCCCCATCTATGGGTGACTGGAATTCTACCCCGTTATCCGAGACCTTTATCAGCCCGCTAAGCGAAAAAACCTGGTATCCGCCGCTATCGGTAATAATTGCGCCATCCCAACCCATAAATTCATGAAGGCCGCCCAGTTGCTTAATAATTTTCTCCCCGGGTCTCAGGCAGAGATGATACGCATTACATAAGATAATCTTTGTATTGGTATCTTCCAGATACTCTGGCGTTAAGGTTTTGACAGTGCCTTGCGTACCAACCGGCATAAAAACCGGTGTGGAAATTTTACAATCAGCCAATTGAATCTCACCACACCGGGCATTTGTCTGCTTGTCAACCGCCAGCACTTTAAAATCCAACAACACCTCCGAATAGAGGCATCAATAAACCCGAACCAACTCTATCTTTGGATAGTAATATTTTAAAATAGCCGCCCACTGAAAACCTTTTTCGGCCATGGCCTGCGCGCCGTACTGACAGAGTCCAACGCCATGCCCCCAACCTCTCCCTGTAAAAGTAATACTCTGCCCGTTATTCCTGGAATCAAACGCCGTGCTGTACAAATAATTAGGGCCAACCACCAACCGGAAATCATTCGCATTCATTTCTTTGCTTCCGTCTGCAGAAACAATTTCTACCCTTGAACCGTGTTTACCTGCCCCTGGATCTATAGCCTTTACAGTGGAAATATTCGAAACATATATGTTCGCATCCCTCAATCTTCTTTCAATTTCCGATTTACTGACATCTGTACTCCATCTGGAGTATTTTGAATTATTACAGTAATTACATGCTACACCGCTTAAGGGGGGCATACTATCTTTTCCGAATACACTGCCAACATCTTCCGTATGCCCGCCGCATGTACTGTGAAAGTAGGCAGGGAAAATATTCCAATCGTAAACCATAACGATGCCCTTCGTATCCTGTACGATTTTGTTGAGCCTCGGCGATTCGGAAGACATACCCCGATATGCAAGCTCCAACATATCAAGATGGTAAACTTCATTTCGCCGTACCTTCTTCTTATACATCGCATAGGTTCTTGCCGTTACTGCCTGGGCACGCAAGGCCTCTTCATTCCAGGTTTGTGGCATTTCACTGCCAAGAACACCTGAAATAAAACTTTCCAAATCTACTTCCTCGATTACGGAGAACTTATTATTAAATTGCTGTACTATCCTGATTTCACCACGATATCGTATATTATTTAATTCAATCGCGCCGTCGCGCAGACCTGTAATCCGTAATTCACTATTATCGTAACGCTTATTTCCAATACTTATACCACCATTTGATGCCGATATTTTGGTCTTTTGCAGTCCCTGCCCCTGATCTATAATATTCGTTAAACTGCCGGTAATTTGATAACTGCCATTGATAGATAATTGAGCTTCTTTGACGTCATTCATGAGAAGCACACGCAAGACGGGTATTTTGTCTAAAATAGCTCCGTAATCATGAACTACAGTAGTACCTCTCTGGCATGAAAGAGGTATTCCTGCAGACATAGCCGGCAATATAGCAAACATTAGGAGCAATACCTTACCCATGTCGTCTTGTACTCACGGTTACCGAAGACAGCGCGGCAGAACTATTTTCTGTGTTTTCATAATCGTATCTATCCAAAACAGTCGCACCGCTGCGATACATTTTCTGTATTTAAAATTTTACGAACATTTTCTTTGTCAGGGCTGTTGCCTTTATATAACTCTCTGGTGGTGTCTTTGTATCTCTCATATTCACTGAAGACGCATCCGCAATAACCTTGTCTGTAAATCATTTTTTTCCTGGCGATATCATGGCTGCATTCTGACAAATAACGATAATCCCGATAGACAAAATTAATCGCATATTCCCTTGATAAATTCTCTGAAATCATTTTCAATTGCTCGTGATTCTGATAGACGCTAAACAACATTGTGGACGTAAAGGCATCAAATCCATTTCTCTTTGCGTAATCCGCAATAAATTTGAGTCGCATGGCATAACAATCAGCACAGCGGTCGTCACCCTCATAATTGACATTCTTCAAATATTCCCTTATGCCATATTCCTCATGGTAAACGACTGGAATGGGATCGCTCTCCTGAAATACGCGCAAAGCCTTCAATCTCCGCCTGAATTCAAGGAACGGATGTATATTTGGATTGTAAAAGAGCCCGGTAACCCGAAAACCTTCTTTTCTCAGTTCATTTAACGGCGCACATAAACAACATGCACAACATATATGTAACAATAAATTCATACAATGACTCCTTCAGATGAGCCTTTTTTGGAGTCCTGTTTCCGTTTTATATCCGAGATGTTCGTATGCCAGCTTTGTGGCAACCCTTCCGCGAGGTGTTTTATCCAGGTATCCCCCCTGAATCAGAAACGATTCGTACACCTCCTCGATGGTATCCTCTTCTTCGCTTACCGAAACAGCAATGGTCTTCAAGCCGACAGGGCCTCCGCCATACCGGATCACGGTTTCCAGTATTTTACGGTCCATCTCCCCCAAGCCATTTTCATCCACACCCAGCATTTCTAAACCTATTCTGGCCACTTCCTCGGTAATAATGTCGTTACCACGCACCTGGGCAACATCCCGGATACGTCTTAAAAATCTATTGGTTATTCTTGGGGTACCTCGTGACCGTTTTGCAATGATTTCCGCGCCTTTCTCGTTTATCTGAATAGAGAGCGTGCGGGCAGAATTATTCACAATTCTGTAAAGATCGGTCCAGGGATAGAACACCAGCTTCTCCAGCACACCAAAACGGGAACGAAGAGGCGCGGTCAGCAACCCCTCGCGGGTAGTCGATCCAATGAGCGTAAACTTTGGCAAATTGATTTTAACCGACCTTGCCTTCGGCCCCTGATCGATAATGATATCGATGGAAAAATCTTCCATTGCAGAATACAAATACTCTTCAACCGTTGTATTCAGCCTGTGAATCTCGTCGATAAAAAGGATATCTCCATGCTGCAAATTCGTAAGGATCCCTGCAAGGTCCACAGGTTTATCCAGAATCGGGCCTGACGTTGTTTTAATTGCTGTGTTAACTTCATTGGCGATGATTTGCGACAACGTTGTTTTTCCTAAGCCAGGAGGGCCGGAAAACAAGATGTGGTCCAGTGGTTCTCCCCTTTTCTTTGCAGCTTCTATGTAAATGAGCAGATTTTCTTTTATACGGTTCTGTCCGATAAAATCACTGAACCGTTTCGGCCTAAGCGTAAGGTCTAGATTTTTATCCTCAACTATTATTGCAGAGGATAAAACATCTTCTTTTAACATATTCGAATCCTATAATATGGTTAGGAATCTCACACGGGTATCAGACCTTATATTTGAGCGCTTCCCTGACAAGTACCTCAATATTATCGATTGTTTGCAATTTTTTTGCTGCATCGCTTACTGCCTTTTCAGCAATTGACCGCCCGTAACCCAGTGAAATCAACGCCATAACTGCATCTGATACAAACGCCTTCTGCTGGACATCCATACCCGTGGATATCGATGTTGTAATTTCTTTTATGGTTTCCTTAAGTTCCAGGATAATTCGCTCAGCGGTCTTTTTCCCCACACCTTTGATTTTTTCCAATGCCTTTGCGTCTTCGTTGATTACGGCGCGTTTAATATCATCTACAGTACTTCCGGATAGTATCGCAATTGCCGTATTAGGTCCTATGCCATTTACCGACAACAATAACTGAAATAAGTCCCTTTCTTCCCCCGTTGCAAATCCAAAAATCTTTATCTGATCTTCCCTTATAAATAACTGGGTGAGAATTGTGGCTTCTCCATGTTTGGGGATTTTCTCGAAGGTAGATAGTGGAATGTGTAATAAATAACCGATGCCCGCTACTTCCAAGATTAGTCGGGTTGGAGATTTGCTAATCACCCGTCCTCGGATGTAATCTAACATGTATGCATCGTCTCCGGCATATTGTAATTAAACCATCCGAAAAAAACTTAAATATCTTACTCTGTCGCGCTCTCTTCCAAATCCGCCTCACAATCGTCGTTCGTTTTTAAACTCAGACCAGCCTTAGAGAGAGCTTCTTTTAACTCGTCTACATAATTTTCCTTAACGCCTTCCTGGAGCAACTCTTCCTCAGTCTTTTCCTGAATGTCTCCAATTGTTTCAATGCCTGCGTTGCTAAGGGCATTTCTACAACGCGTAGAAAGTCCGAGTTCTGAAATAGTCTCAATAAAATCCTCATCCTGGTCTTTATTTATTTTACTAAACAAATCGGCTTCACTATAACCTTCCAATGCCTGACCTAACCGCAATCCCTTTTGGGACAAAATAATTTTAATTTCATTGAGTGAGGTTTCTCCAAAATTTTTAAAAGAAAGCAAATCGGCTTCTGTAATTCTGGTAAGGTCTTTCAATGTTCGAATGTTCATCTTTTCCAAACAATTTTTGCTTCTCACGGAAAGCTCAAAATCGGAAATGGGAATATTCAGCACTTCGCTTTCTTTCCCCTGTTTTTTCGATACTTCCTCATCATAATACATCGCCATTGAGGCTTTTGCATCTTTCAAAAACAGCGCAGCCCTGACGTTGGTTGGTTCGGCATCCAAAACTGCCTCAAAACAAAATATCGCATCGTCATATTTGCCTTTATCTTCATACAATATTCCCAAATTGATAAAAGCATTCTTATATGTAGGTTGTAGCTTTGTACACTTTTCGTAATATTCTAGAGCCTTTTCGTCTTCCCCCCCCATATCGTAGTTGAATGCCATTCGGAAAAGAGTCTTTGCATGGTCAGGATCAATTTTAAGCGATTGCTCATATTTATTGAAAGCCTCCTGATACTCTCCCATATCATCCAGACAATGTCCCCATTGATAATACAACTCGGCGCTGTTCGCATGTGAATGTGAAAAACTTTTAATAATTTTTAACGCATCATCGGTATTACCTAACATTCTTTTTGTCTCGGCAATATCCATAACGATATCAAATTCTTCTGCATCTGTTTTTTTTGCGCGTTCAAAACATTCCAACGCCTGATTATAATCGCCTAATTCCTGGTAACATTTTCCCAAAAAATAAGCCCCTAACTTTCTTGATTTTACTTCCTTCAACAGTTCAACTGCCTCTTTTATTCTTCCTACTACCCATTTACATATACCCAACAAGAGAGTTAAATCCTTCGCTCTGGCGCCATCGTGTTCTTTCTTTATATCAACCTTTAGCGCTTCAATTTTTTTATCTAGTTTTTCCCTATTTTCCCTGAAACTATGTACTTGCGCTTTTATATGTAAAACAGTTTCTCTTGATATTGTTTCTGCTTCCAATAGCTTGTCAAGATCAATCTCAGCAATAGCAGTCGTCATTTTATTATCCTCCACACTACAAAAAATATCAGTTATCAAATGTCTTGATTTTGATAACTTTAAAGGTTGATGAAGTTTAACAAACATGCATTATAAATTCAACTAAATTTTACTATTGCAATTTTTACGATAATCTTATTTTTTCTCTTGCTTTAACATTCACGGTTTGATAATATTTTGCTATGTGGTTTGGTCGTATCGTAAAGTTGAATTGTAACTATAGAAATATAAAGGCTGCGAGGGCTAGTACTTCGTAGCCTTTTTTTGTTTTATAAATTTTAATTACTATGAGAGGGGGTGATTTTGAAATGGCAACAGGAACCGTAAAGTGGTTTAACGATAAGAAGGGATTTGGCTTTATTTCCCAGGATAACGGAGAAGATGTTTTTGTACATCAAACCTCTATCGAATCAGAGGGGTTTAGAACTCTTGCTGAAGGAGATAAGGTCGAGTTCGAGGTCATAAAGGACCAGAAGGGCTACAAGGCCACAAAAGTGCGCAAATTATAATTGCGGAATTTTATATGTTAGAAAATTTATTAATGTAAGAGGGGGTGATTTGAGAATGGCACAAGGAACCGTGAAATGGTTCAACGACAAGAAGGGATTTGGTTTTATTTCACAGGATAACGGAGATGATGTTTTTGTACATCAAACTTCGATCCAAAGTGATGGGTTTAGAACCCTTGCCGAAGGAGATAAGGTCGAGTTCGAGGTCATGAAGGACCAGAAGGGCTACAAAGCCACAAAAGTCGTCAAATTATAAATTTATTAAAAAGCGCACTCTTATATTATATATAGCATAATCGATCCAGTCGACTGGCGTGTAAAAATAGGGAGTTGTCACTTACTTATAATTACGACATGAGAGCCCCAATATCTTTCGCGGATATTGGGGCTTCTTTGTTTCATGATTTTGATGCAGTATGAGAATCTAAAAGGTTTTCTTGTTTAGTGATGCAAGAATTTTTTCATATTTCTTGCGCAGTTTCTTTTCATGTTTTGTGGCGTCTTTAACAATTCTGTTAAAGAATGCTTTTACGAAGGGGTCTGCCTCCTGATCTGCCATCTTCAAGTATTTTTCCTGCAGTTCACGTTCATCTCTTGCCACCATTTCAATTGCTTCGGATAGATTCATTATACGCCTCCCTTTTCAAATTTTTAAAGGCTAAAACACGATATTTTGAAACAATAAATTACCAAATAGGCAAATAAATATCAACAGCTTTAATTCTGGAAAAAATACTATAGGTTAATCACTCTAATAAAAGGAAATCAATTATACAAATTTTCCCTTTGCTTTTAGAAGGTGGTTCTATTATTCTTGGTTTTGATTTATCTTTTTAAATTGGCACATTCAACATTGAAGCGCCATTAAATAATCTTCTCATGCTTTAAGAAAGTTACAGAGTTATTGCAAGAGTTGTCTACGCCCAAACTTGAGCTTTTGCATGAGTTTAATAATCACAAAACAGACCTGAATCATGTTCAATAAAATTTTATATTGCATTTCTTTTTTGTGTATTCTTGTAATATTCATAATGTGTATGAATATCTTCGCTGAAGATGGCGTACAGGTGTCTGTCGATGACCGGAGTTTTGATATCGAAAACTTCTTTTATCTGAAAGAAAAGGGATTTCGTAAGGATAAGGTCAATTTTAATAAAGGATGGCTGGGAATCTTTATGGAAAATGCTGAAGGAAAGGGCATTTTGGTAAAGGAGATTACCAAGGGGTCGCCTGCCGATGAAGCCGGTTTGAAGACAGGGGATATTATTACGGAGATTAATAATAAAACCACACTAGATACGGATGATCTCAATCTAATCCAATTTAAAAAAACAATTGAAACAATGGGTACAGGAGGCATACCTGAACTCACCATTTCCAGAGACGGTACAGAAATGGTAATTAAACCAAAATTAATTGCAAAACTCCTTGCGAACATGACCGAACCACTTCCTTCTCTACTATGGTTGAATGAAAGACTTTTGGCAGATTCATCACAAAAATCCGAAAATTCTTTCATCAATTTTGCCATTCAAAATGAAACATACAAAGAAAGACTCGGAGCGACAATACAGCGAATCGGTGAAGAGGCATATGTACGGGAAGGTTTTCAGGCAAATAACGAGGTAAATCCATTCCGTCTCTCTGTCGTAGATTATTCAATGCTCCATCCACTTGATACCCCTCGGATTGGTCAAAACATCCACGACAATTTGATAGATAAAGATATATGTACTCAGGTGGAATTTGCGGCAAAGTTATTAGATGTTGGTTCTCCACTTAAAATAGAACAAATCGATGCGGCTGGCTCATTACAGGAACAACTCCAGCGTATTATCGATAGCTTAGTACCCAGTGTTTCTCTCATAAAAGAGGCATTTCACGACTTATCACAGGGAGAAGTTGAATTTTTGTATCAAAATGCCCGGAAAGTCTGGCTGCCCGATGAGAAGATAACTCCGGAAGACCTTACGAGGTTATTGGCTCTATCTCAAAAGGTTGACCTTTCAAAATTGTTTGAGGCCGTATCATTGCTGTTAACTAAACTTGTCCCAATAAGTTTTCAAGATGAGACAGGTACAAAGCCACCTCTAGATGTAACACAAACCAAAGTATTACCATTTAACTTGCCAGAACCCATCCGATGTCAAAATATACAAAACAACCTAAGCGGTGATATTAAAGATGCCAATAATTTTGCCGGCGATATCTTGTTTATTCAGGACACAAACATTGGAAAAATCGTAGTGGGCGGACCAGGTACTTCTTATTATTATGCCGATGCGGCAGTAATTATCGACCTCGGAGGTAATGATTATTATTTCAATAATGCTGGTGCATCCAATAAAAACATTCCTGTCTCTATCTGCATTGATTTTTCTGGAAATGATGTTTATAGCGCCACGAATTCTTTCGCCCAGGGGACGGGAAGGTTTGGAATCGGTTTTTTGGTGGATTTTGGCGGAAATGATACATATTTGGGGCAAAATTTTTCACAGGGATCATGCCTATTTGGGGTTGGGTTGTTAATAGATAATGACGGAGACGATTTTTATAGCGGTCATGTGTTAAATCAGGGAGTTGGTTTCTTTGGGGCAGGGCTGCTGAGCGACCTTAAGGGCAATGACATCTATATCTGTGGACAATTTGCCCAGGGTGTTGGATTTACAAAAGGGGTTGGCGCATTAATAGATTCTAGTGGAAATGATTTCTACTTCGCAGGTGGAAAGTATCCGGATTTCAGAGACCCCGAAAAATCATTTCAGTCCATGTCTCAGGGAATGGGCATGGGCATCAGACCGGAAGAAACAGTTGTTGGTGCATCAGGCGGGATCGGCATACTCATCGATCAAAAAGGAAACGATCAGTATCATGGTGACTATTTTTCACAGGGCAGTGGATACTATTATTCATTAGGATTATTGTATGACCATGAGGGCGCTGATAAATATTATGCCGGTCGTTATGCCCAGGGTGCGGGAATTCATTCAGCCATAGGACTATTGGAGGATAAATCAGGAGACGATACGTATGAGTGCTCTTTTGGCGTTTCACAGGGATGCGGACATGATACCGGCATTGGGTTTTTAGTTGATTATAGCGGGAACGACGCTTATCGCAGTGCAACCTCTTCGCAAGGTATCGGGTTGGAAAAGGGCATGGGAATTCTGGCAGACTTTTCAGGGAATGACAGTTATCAGGCAAATGACAACAGCCAGGGTTTTTCATCACCATCAAAAACAGAAGACATCATCGGTATTGGGATGTTAATTGATAATCAAGGTAATCGGGATATTTTTCACGACAGTCTACAAAAAAATCTGTTATTATTTAGACCTAATGGCGGGCTTGTATTGAATAAATGAGACAATATACTATTTCGGATTGTGGAATTCGGATTCAAAATCCGAAATCAACCTAATGCAGATAGGCTTTATTGAACGTAAAGGACACGTCCTTACCAGATCCACTTTAAAATGCCTCAGTCAGGTGGCCTCGATTAATCCGACACTGGGCTGCATCCACCAATGCGCCTATTGTTATGCAAGGGGTTACTCAATCTACCCCGGCGACGGCAAGGTGTTTGTCTATGGCAATATGCCTGAAAATTTAAAGAAGGAATTATCCCATCGGAGAAAGTTGCCTGCCTATGTATTTTTTAGCCCCACCTGCGATGTTCTTCAGCCAATCCCGCAGGTACTCAACGTTACGTATGAATTGATGCATACCCTGCTTGAATATGGCATAGGCATAAATCTGCTTACCAAAGGCAGGATTCCCGCAAAATTTCTTCAGTTGTTCGGACAGTTCAAGGCATTGGTACACATTCAAATCGGTATCACCACATTAAACCGGAATATTCAAAAGAAGATAGAACCTTACGCCGCAACGCCACAGGAAAGAATTCGGAATATTGAAAAGCTATGTGCAATAGGCATTACGCCAGAGATAAAATTAGACCCGTTGATTCCTGGCCTGACGGATACACAGTCGAACCTAACGGCCTTGTTTCAGGCGCTCCAAGGGCTTGGGGTAAATTCAATGGGGATCAATTATCTATTCCTGAGACCGCAAATAAAGAAAAACCTATACAAGGCGCTTGGGAATTCACCTATTTTGCAAGGTATCTTGAAACACTATCAAAACAGTAAGTCCCTTCGTTTACTGGCAGAGCAATCCCGTGTTGTTGCTTTAGATGTGGCATATAGGAAACATGCCTACGAACAGATTTCAGAGTGGGCAAGTGCGTTTGGAATTTACGCCTATGTATGCGGCTGTAAAAATCCTGATATCACAGAAGAACCGTTGTGTGGCATTAACTGGGGTCAGCATTTTGAAAAGATTTCAGAGCAGAAACATCTGTTTTGAATATGATATTTAACAAGCAAGATGCTGAACTAAGTTTAGCATGCGAAAAGGATACTTTGAATTCGCGAATTTAAAGGCAGACAATACACAATCACTGCGAAGAAAAAAGGTTATAGGAAATCCAAACAGAAGGTAAAACTTGGCGAGGAACAAAAAAAGAGATTGTGATAAAGATGAAGAATAAAGGTTAGCAAAGTAAATATTCTGGGTTAAAGGAAGATATAAAGCACCAAGAAGAGATTGAAATATAAAAGGAAAAATGATAATTAATGAGTAAAGTTTGATCCATTTGGTGGCTTTGTATAAACCAATTTAAACCAACGAACAATTTATAAATAAAACAACTTACATGAGGATGAACGAACTTCCTTATATTAAACAAATTCCTAAAGATGGGCGCGCAACTGTAATAACGCAATACTTTGATTCCAAACAAATGCAATGGTATGCATTTTGTGCACAGCCTAATAATCAATACCTAGTATTAAAAATCATAAACCTTGTCGAAGGCATTTATATAGCTAAAGAACCTGTTGATAAAGCACTAGATTGCCTTCTTCCGCTTACCGAAGCTGCGATTCAGTATTTTTCATTTCCTGATATAATGCGTTTCATAATGGACCTAGAGTCTGATTTATTAAATGGTCTAGCATCAATTGAAAAGTATTTTATTCTCCTTGATTTTTGTAATTCCCATAAAGAACACACGTCAATTCAATTAATCAATACCGAGTTGGAATACTCATTTGCTAATTACAGGGCATTCTATGATCGGATACAGAAAATAGTAAGCGAAGTCTATAGGATATATCATCCTAATCATCCACACTTTCCAGACTCATTTCGTAAAATGGTGGCAATAAGTGTAGAAGACTTGCGAGATAAATACTCTCTCACTAAACCATTGATAGAGTTTTACAAAAATCACGAACATATTTTTATGACGTTAAGAAACATACGCGATAACATTTTTCATCATGGTCATTCATTGGACTGTAATTTTCACTTTGAAGACGGATTTGCAATTTCTGTAAGCAACATATTTGCAAAAAAGTTAGATGGATTAATTCTCTGGCCAGAACATTTGCTAAAACCAAACAAATTAGGATCTTTACTTGCAGTATTTGAATTTCTGGTTCGCGATATGTTTAAAACCATGGATCAGTTGGGAATATGTTTGGTAAAATCATTCCAGAAACTACCAGAACCGATGATAACAGAATTTCATGTATATTTACGGTCAAGGTTAACGAGACATATTCAGCAGTTGGACAGGTATAAGGATATGCACTGGATGAATCCGAAAGAAGCTTTAGGAATTGCGGTTTCTACTCATATGTAGTAAATCCAAATATACAAGTGGAGATACCATTTTATTTATGAAGATTACTATCGGTTTTTAGAATGACTAAAAGAGTTTCAGAAAAGTTCTGAGTAGATATCTTTGGTTAAAAGATGATGATCGCGAACTTTATAAAACGAGATTGCTGGGTTAATGGTTGACCAGAAGCAGTGTGTTGCATAGATGGGTGTGGGTTCAGTATATTACTCAATATTAAAAGTGGAAGGCTCTTCCGCACCCCCTCCTTGTGAAGGAGAAACAGTAAAAACGCATAATATTACCTCCCCTTTGGGGCTGTCTCCTGTGCGGGTTCACCTTGTAGTCCTTAACCAAAACATTTCGGTTCAATCGAGGACAAATGAACCAGCAAAGCAACTGAAATATTCAACATTAAAATTCCTACGCACCCACTCAAAGAGGTCACTGAAAATATTTTCATCTGTGTCCTCTGTGGCTATTTAATTTCGTTAAGAGGATCATGGCTAATCTTATTGAAGATAGGTCTCTCAGGGATAAGGTGTATGTCTTCAAAGACAGAAAGGAAGCAGGGAGGGTTCTTGCCCAGAGACTTTCAGGATACAAAGACTCAGACGGCATAGTGCTTGGCATCCCATCGGGCGGAGTTCCCGTTGCCGCTGAGATAGCAAAAATCCTTGGGCTTTCTCTCGACGTAGTCATTGTGAGAAAAATTCAGTTACCTGACAACACGGAGGCCGGATTTGGCGCAGTCGGGCCAGATGGTGAGGTATCATTGAATACGAGCCTTATCAGTCAACTCCATCTCACAAAGGAAGCGGTCGAAAGACAAATACAGATGACGGTGGGTATAATCAAAAGACGCAACGAGCTTTTCCGGGGAGGATGTCCGTTCCCTTCGCTTAAAGATAAGGTTGTTATTATTGTGGATGATGGGCTGGCATCCGGATACACGATGCTCTCTGCCGTAGATTTCATAAAAAGACATAAACCGGAAAAGGTTGTTATCGCCGTTCCAACAGCGCCGAAAGGAACGGTTGATTTTATCCTGCCCCAGGTTGACGAGCTTGTCTGCCTCAATGTGAGAGGCGGATTTCCCTTTGCCGTGGCTAATGCGTATGAGAACTGGTATGACCTTGAAGATGAAGAGGTAATTTTGATCTTGAGA